>NZ_JBQTHF010000032.1:0-55947 GCF_052390155.1 Actinokineospora sp.
GCATTCGGTTTTCGCCGTGCCCGTCCAGCGGCCGCTTCGCGGGTCGGCTCCCGGGGCGGGTTTCGCGGTGCAGGGGGCGCAGCCGATGCTCGGGTAGCCCTCGGACACCAGCGGGTTCACCAGCACGCCGTGCTCGGCGATGTAGCGGTCCATGTCGTCGTCCGACCACGCGGCCAACGGGTTCACCTTGACCAGTCCGAACTTCTCGTCGTAGCTGATCAACGGGGTGTTCGCCCTGGTCGGGGCCTCCACCCGGCGGACCCCGGTGACCCACGCGTCGTAGCGGGCCAGGGTGCGCTCCAGCGGTAGCACCTTGCGCAGCGCGCAGCAGCGGTTCGGCTCGCGGGCGAACAGGTCCTAGCCCAGCAGCGCGTCCTGCTCGGCGACCGAGTGGTCCGGCTCCGCGTTGACCATCCGCACGTCGTAGACGGCCTCCACCGCGTCCCGGGTGCCGATGGTCTCGGCGAAGTGGTAGCCGGTCTCCAGGAACAGCACGTCGATGTCGCGCTTGGCCTGGTACGCGAGGTCGATCAGCACCGCGTCCTGCATGTTGGACGCCACGACCAGCTTGTCGCCGAACGCCGCCGCGGCCCACGCGAGCGTCTCCGCCGCCGTGGCCTCGGCCAGTTCGTGCCCGGCCTGCTCGACCAGTTCCTGTAGTGCCGCACTCACTTCGCCACTCCCGCCGTGTTCAGGTTCAGACCAACGAACTTCACCGTGAACACGCGGCGGCAGCCCGAGCACAGCCAGGCCGCGTGCGGTTCCTCCTGCGGACGCAGGTCCTCGTCGCCGCAGTAGGGGCAGTAGAACGGTGTCGCGCGCTCGGTCACCTCAAATCACCCTCGTCCGCGCGGGTGACCCACTGGGCGAAGCGCTCGTCCGGCTCCCGCTTCGCCACGAAGTTGCGCACCACGCGCTCGACGTAGTCGGACAGTTCGTCGCCGGTCACCTTGTGGCCGCGCAGTTTCCGGCCGAACCCGGCGTCCAGGCCGAGACCGCCGCCGAGGTGCACCTGGAAGCCCTCGACCTGGTTGCCCGCGTCGTCGATGACGATCTGGCCCTTGAGGCCGATGTCCGCGGTCTGGATGCGGGCACAGGAATTGGGGCAGCCGTTGATGTGCACCGAAATCGGTGCGGCGATCCCGTCGGTGATGTCGGTGAGCCGGGACTCCAGGGTGGTCACCAGGTCCAGCGCGCGGGCCTTGGTCTCGACGATGGCGAGCTTGCAGAACTCGATGCCGGTGCACGCCATCACCCCGCGCCGCCACGGCGACGGCTCGCTCTGCAGCCCCAGCTTGGCCAGTTCCCCTTGCAGGGCCCGCACTTCGGCCTCGGCGACGTCGAGCACCACCAGCTTCTGCTGCGGGGTGAACCGCACCCGCGACGAGCCCGCGCGCTCGGCGGCCTTGGCCACCTCGACCAGCACCGACCCGGACACCCGGCCCGCGATCGGCGCGGCGCCGATGTAGAACCGGCCGTCCCGCTGCCGGTGTACGCCGATGTGGTCGCGTGGCACGGCGGGCACCTCGGGCGCGGGGCCGTCGATCAGCTTGCGCCCCAGGTACTTCTCCTCCATGACCGCGCGGAACTTCGCCACACCCCAGTCCTTGACCAGGAACTTGATCCGCGCGCGGTGGCGCAGGCGGCGGTAGCCGTAGTCGCGGAACACGCTGATGACCGCGCCGTAGACATCGGCGACCTCGTCCAGCGGCACCCACGCGCCGAGTCGCTGCCCGATCATCGGGTTGGTCGACAGGCCGCCGCCGACCCAGACGTCGAAGCCGGGGCCGTGCTCGGGGTGCACGACACCGACGAACGCGATGTCGTGGATCTCGTGCGCCACGTCGGGCAGCCCCGACACGGCGGACTTGAACTTGCGCGGCAGGTTGGCGAACGCCTTGTCGCCGATGAAGCGGCGCTTGATCTCGTCGATCGCCGGGGTGCCGTCGATGACCTCGTCCTCGGCGATGCCCGCGACCGGCGAGCCCAGGACGACCCGCGGGCTGTCGCCGCACGCCTCCATCGTGGTCAGGCCCGCGCCCTCCAGCTTCGCCCAGATCGTGGGCATGTCCTCGACCCGGATCCAGTGGTACTGGATGTTCTGCCGGTCGGTGATGTCGGCGGTGTCGCGCGCGTAGGTCTGCGACACCTCGCCGATCACGGCGAGCTGCTCGGTGGTGACCGCGCCGCCGTCGATGCGGATGCGCAGCATGAAGTACTCGTCGTCGAGCTCCTCGGGCTCCAGCGTCGCCGTCCGCCCGCCGTCGATGCCAGGCTTGCGCTGGGTGTAGAGGCCGTACCAGCGGAACCGGCCGCGCAGGTCACCCGGGTCGATGCTCGCGAAGCCGCCTTTGGCGTAGATGTGCTCGATCCGCTCCCGCACGTGCAGCGGGTTGTCGTCCTTCTTGGACCGCTCGTTCGGATTCAGTGGTTCGCGGTAGCCGAGCGCCCATTGGCCCTCGCCCCGGCGGGCATGCGCGCGGGTAGTGGACTGCGCGGGGGCCGTAGACGATGGTGTGGTGGGAGACACCGGCTGTCCTCCGGGGTCGGGGCGCTCGTGCGCACCGGGCCGGACCCCTCGCGACAGGCGGGATCAGCCGGTACACCCGGGCGCCTGCGGAAATCGAGAAAGAGCGGCGACGGGTCAGGGGTACCGGCGGCACATCGCGCTGGACACGCGGCGGAAGTCCACGTGGCGGCGGGCCACCAGGAAGACTTCGGTCGCGGACATGACCCCAGCGTGCCACGCGTCCACTTCGTGGTCCACAGCCATCCGAATGTTGGGACGGCCCGCGCCGTGCTTGCGCGCCCGGCCGCCAGGTGCCTGGGCTGGACCTGGGAAGATGGCGCCGTGGCCGCTCTATTCCCCGATGGTGAACCCGCTCCCGCCGATGGCGCGCTTCCCGCCGCGGCACTCGCCGGGCTGGGGGCGCGGCCGTTCGGCGTCTACGTGCACGTGCCGTTCTGCGCGACTCGCTGCGGCTACTGCGACTTCAACACCTACACCGCCGGTGAGCTGGGCACTTCCGCCTCGCCCGGGTCGTGGCTGGAAGGCGTGCGGCGCGAACTCGACCTGGCCGCCCGGGTGCTCGGCGAGCCGCCGCGGGTGGACACGGTGTTCGTCGGCGGCGGCACTCCGTCACTGCTCGGCGCGGACGGCCTCGGCGCGGTGCTGGACGCGGTCCGCTCGACCTTCGGCCTGGCCGAGGGCGCCGAGGTGACCACGGAGTCCAACCCGGAGTCGACCTCGCCGGAGTTCTTCGCGGGCCTGCGCGCGGCCGGTTACACCAGGGTGTCGCTGGGCATGCAGTCCGCGGCCCGGCACGTGCTCGCCGTGCTCGACCGCACGCACACGCCCGGCCGGGCGGTCGCCGCCGCCCGCGAGGCCCGCGCCGCCGGGTTCGACCACCTCAATCTCGACCTCATCTACGGCACCCCCGGCGAGCGCGCCGAGGACCTGGCCGCGTCGCTGGACGCCGTGCTCGACGCCGGGGTCGACCACGTCTCGGCGTACGCGCTGATCGTCGAGGAGGGCACCGCGCTGGCCCGCCGGGTGCGCCGGGGCGAACTGCCCGCGCCGGACGACGACGTGCTGGCCGACCGCTACGAGCAGGTCGACGCGGCCCTCTCGGCCGTCGGGCTGCGGTGGTACGAGGTGTCGAACTGGGCGTCGTCGGACGCCGCCCGCTGTCGGCACAACCTGGGCTACTGGCTCGGCGGCGACTGGTGGGGCGCCGGTCCCGGGGCGCACAGCCACGTCGGCGGGGTGCGCTGGTGGAACGTCAAGCACCCGGCCCGCTACGCCACGCTGCTCGCCGAGGGCCATTCGCCCGCCGCGGGCCGCGAACGCCTCACGGCCGACGACCGGCGCGTCGAGCGGGTGCTGCTGGAACTGCGGCTGGCCGAGGGCCTCTCGGTCGACGCCCTGGACGCCGACAGGCTCGCCGAGGCCGACCTCGCCGTCCGCGACGGCCTGCTCGACGGACCCGCGCTGGCGGGCGGGCGCTGCGTGCTCACCGACCGGGGCAGGCTGCTCGCCGACGCGGTCGTCCGCAGGCTCACCTGACCGTCTCCCGCCACGTCGGAAAGAGCGGCCCTGCGCGGTGCGGGTGACTGTCTGAGCGTGGTCGGCCGACCACCCCCGGTCGACCGTGCACGGCCGCGTGTATCTGTGGCGGGCGCCGGGCCCTCTTCGGTGCATACACGCGACCCGAGGCGGTGCCCATGTCACTCCGAAACGGCGACTTCGACGGCGATGGCAGATCCGAGATCCCCATCGCCAGCCCCTGGGGCCTGGGTGTCCTGGAACTGTCCGGCGGCACCCTGTCCTCCCCGGTGATGGCGCCCAACGGCACCCGCTTCGGGGGCTGGCTGCTCAACACCGCGGACAACCGCTTCGAGGTCCAGGCCGACCTCGACGGCGACGGCAAGCAGGAGATCCTCATCGCGAGCCCGTGGGGGCTCGGCGTGCTCAAGCGCTCCGGCGGCACGTTCACCTCGATCGTCATGGCGCCCAACGGCACCCGCTTCGGCGGGTGGCTCCTGAACACCGCCGACAACCGGTTCGGCCCGGTGGGCGACTTCGACGGCGACGGCAAGCAGGAAGTCCTCATCACCAGCCCGTGGGGCATCGGCATCCTCAAGCTCACCGGCAGCACCTTCAGCGTCCTCATGATGGCGCCCAACGGAACCCGCTTCGGCGGGTGGCTGCTCAACACCGCCGACAACCGGTTCGGCCCGGTCGGCGACTTCGACGGCGACGGCCGCGCGGAGTTGCTCGTCACCAGCCCGTGGGGCCTCGGGCTGCTCGAACTGTCCGGCGGCACCCTGGCCGCGCCGCTCATGGCGCCCAACGGGACCCGGTTCGGCGGTTGGCTGCTGAACACCGCCGACAACCATTTCGGCAGCGTCGGCGACTTCGACGGCGACGGCAGGCCCGAGCTCGTCGTCACGAGTCCGTGGGGGATCGGTGTCCTCAAGCACACCGGCGGCACCTTCGCCCCGGCCATGATGGCGCCCAACGGGACCCGCTTCGGGGGCTGGCTGCTCAACACTGCCGACAACCGGTTCGGCCCGGTGGGCGACTTCGACGGCGACGGCCGCGCGGAACTGCTCGTCGCGAGCCCATGGGGGCTGGGCATCCTCGAACTCGCCGGCGGAACCCTGGGCGCCCCGATGATGCAGCCCAACGGCACCCGCTTCGGCGGCTGGCTGCTCAACACCGCCGACAACCGCTTCGACATGGTCGGCGACTTCGACCGCGACGGCCGCGACGAGATCGTGGTGACCAGCCCGTGGGGCCTGGGCATCCTCGAACAGGTGGGCGCCACGATGGGCGCGGTCACGATGGCCCCCAACGGAACCCGGTTCGGCGGTTGGCTGCTCAACACCGCGGACAACCACGTGGGCATCGGCGCGGAGATCGTCCGGCTGCACGTCAAGATCCTGACCAACCCGACCGTGCCGATCGAGCAGATGATCACCGCGATGCAGCAGGTCTACGAGGCGGTCGGGGTCAGGGTGCACCGGGTCAGCACCGAGACGCTGAACCTGCCCGCGCTCAACGACCTCGACGTCGGGCGGTGTCCACTGGGAACGGGCACGACCGCCGAGCAGACCACGCTGTTCGGCAACCGCGCCAACGCGGGCCCGGGTGACGTCGTCGTGTACTTCGTCCGCACCACCACGCCGCCGTCGAACGGCTGCGCCACCCACCCGGCGAACCGGGCGGGCGCGGTGGTGGCCTCCGGCGCCACCCGCTGGACGCTTGCGCACGAGGTCGGGCACGTGCTGGGGCTGCGCCACGTGAACGACAACAACCGGCTGATGACCCAGAACGGCACCGCCAACATCACCAACCTGCCGCCCGACCTCATCCCGATGGAGATCATCGAGATGAAGGACAGCACGCTCACCCACGCCGAATAGGAGAAGGCCGATGCCGGTCACCATGCGGGACGTGCGGCTGCGTCTCGACAGTGAGGAAGTCGACTACGAGGGCGCGGCGGCGCTGGGCGAGGACGCGCTGCCCCACCTCGCCGAGTTGGCCGAGAGCCCGGACACCATGCTCGTGTCCAAGGCCGTGTACCTGGCCAGCCTCATCGGCGGCGCCCGGTCCGCGGCGATCGTCGCGGGCGCCGCGCGGCACGAGGACCCGATCGTGCGGATCGCGGCCGCCTCCGCGCTGCGCAACCTGGAGTGGGAGGCGTTCGAGCAGGTCGGCGACGGCCTGCTGGACGACGCTGACGCGGGCGTGCGCAAGGTCGCCATTGGCTCGGTGGCCGCCGCCGACTCCCCGGCGCTCACCGACAAGGTGCGCCGGGCGGCGACCGACGACCCGGAGGAGTTCGTCCGCGACGTGGCCGCCCGGTCACTGTCCGACTAGCGCCTTGGCGTTGCGTCGGGCGATGAGCAGGGCGAACGCCCCGGCCGGGATGAACATCAGGATTCCGTACACCGCGGCGGGCACGGCCATCTGCGTGTTGTTCAGCAGCGACGGGCTCAGCGCGATGGTGATGGCCAGCGTGCTGTTGTGGATGCCGATCTCGAACGACGACGCGATCGCCTGCCGCGGCTCGACGCGCCCGAGCCGGGGCACGAGGTACCCGATCGCCAGGCTGAGCACGCACAGCAGCAGGGCGACAAGCCCGACCGCGCGCAGGTAGCTCACCACGTTGGCGCGCTCGGTGTAGACCGCGATGGCGATGACCGCGACCAGCACCACCAGCGAGGCGACCTTCACCGGACCGCGCATGCGCTCGGTGAACTGGGGGAACCGGTTGTTCACCACCATCCCGATGATCACCGGCACCAGCACGATCGCGAACACCTGCAGCATCTTCGCCGGCTGCAGGCCGATGGCCTCGTCGCCGTCGAGGAACCCGGAGATCGCGAGGTTGACCACGATCGGCAGCGTCACCACGGCCAGCACCGAGTTGATCGCGGTGAGCGTGATGTTCAGCGCGACGTCGCCGCCCGCGAGGTGGCTGAAGAGGTTCGCCGTCGTCCCGCCGGGGGAGGCGGCGAGCAGCATCATGCCGACCGCGAGCACCGGTTCGAGGTCGAAGGCCAGCACCAGGCCGAGGCACAGCACCGGGAGCACCAGCACCTGCACGCCCAGCGCCAGCAGCGCCGCCTTCGGCACCCGCGCCACCCGGGTGAAGTCGGCCACGGTGAGCGTGAGCCCGAGGCCGAACATGACGATCGCGAGCGCGATCGGCAGGAAGACCGTGGTCAGCGTTGACGAGGCCATGACAGCTCCAAAATACCCAGGTGGAGACCAATCCGAGCATAGTTCAGATAAGTCGGACAATTCCGCAAGGTCTGTGTGTGAACCGTGATCGAGATGCCGGGTTTGGCACCGTTTTTCCCCTGCTCCCGCGCGGCTCCGTAAACTTGGGCCGACACGGGTCGAGACGGCGAGGGAGGTGGCACGTGGTCAGCTCCGACGAGCGTCGGTTCGAGGTGCTTCGCGCGATCGTCGCGGACTACGTGCACAACCAGGAGCCGGTCGCGTCGAAGGCCATTGTCGAGCGGCACAACCTGGGTGTCTCCAGCGCGACCGTGCGCAACGACATGGCCTCGCTGGAGGAGGACGGCTACATCACCCAGCCGCACACCAGCGCGGGCCGCATCCCCACCGACAAGGGCTACCGGCTGTTCGTGGACCGGCTCAGCGAGGTCAAACCGCTCAGCACGGCCGAGCGCCGCGCCATCCACAGCTTCCTCGAAGGCGCCATCGACCTCGACGACGTCATGCGGCGCAGCGTGCGGCTGCTCGCCCAGCTCACCCGCCAGGTCGCGGTCATCCAGTACCCGACGCTGACCACGTCCACCGTGCGCCACGTCGAGGTCGTCAGGATCACCCCGGCCCGGCTGATGCTGGTGCTGATCACCGACACCGGCCGCGTCGACCAGCGCATGGTCGACCTCGGCGACATCGTCACCGACGAGGCCGTCGCCCGCCTGCGCGCACTGCTCAACGCCGCCCTGGCAGGCAGGCGGCTCGCCGACGCCGCGGCCAAGGTCGCCGAGTTGCCCGAGTCCGCCCCCGGCGAGCTGCGCGACGTGCTGACCAGGCTGGCCACCGTGCTGGTCGAATCGCTGCTGGAGCACCCCGAGGAGCGGCTGGTGCTCGGCGGCACCGCCAACCTCACCCGCAACGCCGCCGACTTCCCCAACTCGCTGCGCCAGGTGCTGGAGGCGCTGGAGGAGCAGGTGGTGGTGCTCAAGCTGTTCGCCGCCACCGCCGACTCCGGCATGGTCACGGTGCGCATCGGCGAGGAGAACGAGGCCGAGGAGATGCGCAGCACCTCGGTGGTGTCCATCGGCTACGGCACGCGTGCGACCCTGCTCGGGGGCATGGGCGTGGTCGGGCCGACCAGGATGGACTACCCCACGAACATCGCCGCGGTCCGCGCGGTGGCCAACTACGTCGGGGACATCCTCGGCCGGTAAGGCATTCGGCTAGACAAGGTGAATCCCCGGCGTGCCCGGGGCAGGAGGACTGGACACGGTGGCGAGGGACTACTACGGCACGCTCGGGGTGCGGCAGGACGCGACCTCCGAGGAGATCAAACGCGCCTACCGCAAGCTCGCGCGCGAGCTGCACCCGGATGTGAACCCCGACGAGGCGGCGCAGGCGCGGTTCCGCGAGGTCACCGCCGCGTACGAGGTCCTGTCGGATCCGCAGAAGCGCCAGATCGTCGACCGGGGCGGCGACCCGCTGGCCAACGGCGGCGGGGGCGGCGGCCGTGACCCGTTCGGCGGCGGCTTCGGCCTCGGCGACATCATGGACGCCTTCTTCGGTGCCGCGACGGGCGGCGGCGGCGGTCGCGGCCCGCGCAGCCGGGTCCAGCCGGGCTCGGACGCGCTGCTGCGCATCCAGATGACCCTGGAGGAGTGCGCCACCGGCATCAGCCGCGAGATCACCGTCGACACGGCCGTGCTCTGCGACCGGTGCCGCGGCGCGGGCTGCGCCGCGGGCACCGCCCCGACCACCTGCGACACCTGCGGCGGGCGCGGCGAGGTGCAGTCCGTGCAGCGGTCGTTCCTCGGCCAGGTCGTCACCGCCCGGGCCTGCCCGACGTGTCGCGGCCTCGGCGAGGTCATCCCCGACCCGTGCCAGCAGTGCGCGGGCGAGGGCCGGGTGCGTTCGCGGCGCACCATCACCGCGAAGATCCCGCCGGGCGTCGCCGACGGCATGCGCGTGCGGCTCTCCGGCCAGGGCGAGGTCGGCCCAGGTGGTGGTCCCGCGGGCGACCTGTACGTCGAGGTCGCCGAGCTGCAGCACGCGACGTTCGAGCGCGCGGGCGCCGATCTGCACTGCACGCTGCGGGTGCCGATGACCACGGCCGCGCT
The DNA here is from genome assembly GCF_052390155.1 of Actinokineospora sp. Classification (NCBI taxonomy): domain Bacteria; kingdom Bacillati; phylum Actinomycetota; class Actinomycetes; order Pseudonocardiales; family Pseudonocardiaceae; genus Actinokineospora; species Actinokineospora sp. Next base: position 9,361 of record NZ_JBQTHF010000032.1, read on the forward strand.
CGGCGCCGTGTTACCGCTGGAGACCCTCGACGGCCAGGTGGAGCTGGAGCTGGAGCCCGGCAGCCAGTCCGACACCGAGCTGGTGATGTCCGGCCGCGGCCTGCCGCGGCTGCGCTCCACCGGCCGCGTCGACGGCCGCGGCGACCTGCACGTGCACATCGAGGTCGAGGTCCCGACCCGGCTCGACGCCCGGCAGACCGAGCTGCTGCGCGAGCTGGCCGCCCTGCGCGGCGAGGAGGAGCACACCCTGGCCACCGCCAACGGGCGCACTGGCGGGCTGTTCTCCCGGCTGCGGTCGCGCCACCCCCGATGACCCTGGCGCTGTTCCTGGTCGACGCGGTGCCGGTCGGCGGCGCGTTCACCCTGGACGGCCCCGAGGGCAGGCACGCCGCCGCGGTCCGGCGGCTGCGGGTGGGCGAGGAGCTGCTCGTCTCCGACGGCAGGGGAGCGGTGGCGCACTGCGTGGTGGCCGCCGCCGCGCGCGACTCGCTCGACCTGACCGTGCACCGGCATTGGGTCGAGCCGCCGCCCGCGCCGCGCGTGGTCGTCGCCCAGGCCCTCGCCAAGGGCGACCGGGGCGAGCTGGCCGTCGAGCTGGCCACCGAGGCGGGCGCCGACGCCATCGTCCCCTGGCGCGCGGCGCGCTGCGTCGCCAAGTGGGACGACGGCCCGCGCGGCGCCAAGGCTCTCGACCGGTGGCGGGCCACGGCCCGCGAGGCGGCGAAGCAGGCGCGCAGGCCGTGGGTGCCCGAGGTCGCCGACCCGGTCGACACCCGCGCCCTCGTCGCCCTGGCCGAGGTCAGCGCGTTGACCCTGGTCCTCGAAGCGGGCCGGACCACCCGTTTGGCGGAAGTCGCGCTGCCCGCCGCGGGCGACGTGCTGCTCGTCGTCGGCCCCGAGGGCGGCATCACCGACGCCGAGATCGACGCGTTGGCACAGGTGGGCGCGCGGGTGGTCCGGCTGGGACCGACCGTGCTGCGGACCTCGACCGCCGCCGCCGTCGCCCTCGGCGCGCTCGGCGCCCTCACGACACGGTGGCGCTGACCGCGTACCACCCGCTACCCTTTGCCCCGCAAGCGTTCCGTTCGCGGGACGCGGCAGGGCCACCGCCGGAACCCTCCCCCCTCGGTCCGGCGGCGCCGCGCGCGGCGGTGGAGCAACCCCCAGGCTGTACCGCCCGCGCGGCATCCCCCGCCGATCGCATTAGTCTGCGGGCATGAGCGCGGACTGCCTGTTCTGCAAGATCGTCGCCGGTGAGGTTCCCGGCACCGTCGTACACCAGACCGACACGGTGGTCGCGTTCCGCGACATCTCCCCCCAGTCCCGCGTGCACGTCCTGGTCGTGCCCCGCGAGCACCACGAGGACGCCGCCGCGCTCGCCGCCGCCGACCCCAAGCTGCTCGCCGAAGTCCTCGCGGCGGGCGCCGAGGTCGCCCGCGTCGAGGGGATCGACGAGTCCGGGTACCGGTTCGTGTTCAATACCGGCGACGACGCGTGCCGCACGGTTTTCCATGTCCACCTGCACGTTCTCGGCGGCGAGCAGCTCGCGGGCTTCGGCCGCTGAGCGATTTCTCCGGTGCGCGCTGTCGGTGCCTGGGACTAGCATCGAACCCGGCAGACCGACCGACCAGCGCGCTGGCGCAGAAGGCAGGACCGAGAGCACGTGACCGGTACCGAACAGGGTGGAGACCCCCGACCTTCTGCTGAGTCCGAGCCAGGCCGCGACGCCCAGTCGCGGTTCGCCATTCCCGAGGGAGCCGTCCTGGGGCTGTTGGGCTCCGGCGACGAGAACCTGCGCCTCGCCGAGGATCTGCTCGACGCCGACGTGCACGTCCGCGGCAACGAGGTCACGCTGTCCGGCGCCCCAGCCGACGTGGCCTTCGCCGAGCGCGTGTTCACCGAACTCACCACCCTCGCCGGGCGCGGCCAGCAGGTCGGCCCGGACACCGTGCGCCGCACCGTGGCGATGCTCTCCGCAGGCGCCGCCGAGTCGCCCGCCGAGGTGCTCAGCCTCGACATCCTGTCCCGGCGCGGCCGCACCATCCGCCCGAAGACGCTCAACCAGAAGCGCTACGTCGACGCCATCGACGCCAACACCATCGTGTTCGGCATCGGCCCGGCGGGCACCGGCAAGACTTACCTCGCGATGGCCAAGGCCGTGCAGTCGCTGCAGGCCAAGCAGGTCAACCGGATCATCCTCACCCGCCCGGCCGTCGAGGCGGGGGAGCGGCTGGGCTTCCTGCCCGGCACCCTCTACGAGAAGATCGACCCGTACCTGCGCCCGCTCTACGACGCGCTGCACGACATGATCGACCCGGAGTCCATCCCGCGGCTGATGCAGGCGGGCACCATCGAGGTCGCCCCGCTGGCCTACATGCGCGGCCGCGCGCAGCCAGTGTCCACGAGTGTGCTCACGCCGGATGGCTTTCGCCCGATCGGCGAGTTGCGGGTCGGCGACCTGGTCGTCGGTTCGAACGGTGAACCAACCCCGGTCCTCGGTGTGTATCCCCAGGGTGAGAAGGACATCTACCGCGTCACCGCACAGGACGGGGCATCGACCCTGTGCTGCGGTGATCATCTATGGACTGTTCGGACGGCTTCGGACCGCCGCCGAGGGAAGCCTTGGCGGGTCCTGGAGACCAAGGAGATGATCGGAAACCTTCGGGCGGCCTATACCGGGCGGTACGAATTGCCGCTGCTCACGGCGCCGGTCTGCCATCCTGAGCAGGACGTCCCGATGGACCCGTACGCGCTCGGCCTGCTGCTTGGCGATGGCTGTGTGACAGGTGGTGCCATGCCCGCCTTCGCCACCGCCGACCCGGAACTCGCCGTCGCTCTACCGTCGGCCCTCCCCGGTGTCGCGGTGCGCTCGTTGCTTCTGCTCGACACGCGATCACCGACGAAGTTCATCCCGGACGGCTACCTGCACAACAGTGCCGAGGTCCGGCTCGGCCTTCTCCAGGGACTGCTGGATTCCGACGGCGGACTGGTCATGCGGGCAGGCCGCACCTCCCGGATCCAGTACGCGACCACGTCGCCCTTGCTGCGTGACGGGGTGATTCACCTGGTCCGGTCCCTTGGCGGCGTCGCGTACGCGCGCCGGAGGAACGCCCACGTCGTCGAGATCCGACTTCCCGCGGGTATCGAGCCGTTCCGCCGCAGTCGCAAGCAGGAGAGGTACCACGCGGCTGGGGGCGGCGGGAGACCGATGCGCTTCGTCGACAGCATCGAGGCCGCGGGGCGCGCGGAGGCGGTGTGCATCCAGGTGGCGGCAGCCGACTCGCTGTACGTCACCGAGGACTACCTGTTGACCCACAACACGCTCAACGACGCGTTCATCATCCTGGACGAGGCGCAGAACACCACGCCCGAGCAGATGAAGATGTTCCTCACCCGGCTCGGCTTCGGCTCCAAGATCGTGGTCACCGGCGACATCACCCAGATCGACCTGCCGGGCGGCCAGCGCAGCGGCCTGCGGGTGGTCCGGGACATCCTCGGTGACGTGGACGACGTGCACTTCTCCCTGCTCACCAGCCACGACGTGGTCCGCCACAAGCTCGTCGGCGACATCGTCGACGCCTACGAGCGCTGGACGGTGACGCAGGAGGAGGCCGAGGACACCCGCCGCGGCCCGGTCCGCGCGGGTGGCCGCAGGCAAGGCCGCTGAGCCGACCAGGGACAATGACGCCCGTGAGTATCGAGATCGCCAACGAGTCGGGGGTGGCGGTCGACGAGGCGTCGATCGTCACGGCCGCCCGGTTCGCGTTGGACCGGATGAACGTCAGCAAGCTCGCCGAGCTGTCCGTGCTGCTCGTGGAGCTGGACGTGATGTCCGACCTGCACGAACGCTGGATGGACCTGCCCGGCCCCACCGATGTCATGGCCTTCCCGATGGACGAGCTCGACTCCGCGCGCAGGCCCGACGCCTCCGAGGTCGGGCCCGCGCTGCTGGGCGACATCGTGCTGTGCCCGGCGTTCGCCAAGGACCAGGCGCGCACCGCGGGCCACAGCCTCAACGACGAGCTGCACCTGCTCACCGTGCACGGCGTGCTGCACCTGCTCGGCTACGACCACGCCGAGCCTGCCGAGGAACGCGAGATGTTCACCCTGCAGAAGCGCATCCTCGCCGACTTCCGCGCCGCCGCCGCCGAGGCCCGGCGCCGCGCGGCGCAGCGCGTCGAGGACGACAAGCTGCTCGGCGCGGTCGGGCTCGGCGAGTCCGAGCCGACCCAGGAACGCTGAGCGGTGTCCTCCGATTCGGCGGGCCTGCTCGTCATCGCGGTCCTGCTCGTGCTCGCGGCCGGCTGTTTCGCCGCCGCCGACGCCGCGCTGTCCGCGGTCTCCAAGGCGCGCGTGGAGGGTCTGCTGCGCGGCGGCCGCACCGGGGCCCGGCAGCTCCTCGCGGTCGTCACCGAACGGCCCCGGCACATCAACCTGCTGCTCCTGCTGCGGCTGAGCTGCGAGCTGACCGCAACGGTGCTGGTCGCCGTCGTCTGCCTGCGCTCGATCAGCCCCGGCTGGGTGGCCGGGCTGGTCGCGTCGGTCGGCATGATCGTCGTGTCGTACGTGCTGGTCGGCGTCGGCCCGCGCACCATCGGCCGCCAGCACCCGTACGGCGTCTCGCTCGTCGCCGCCGGACCGGTCCGCGTCCTGGGCTCGGTCCTCGGCCCGCTGTCGCGCTTCCTGATCCTCGTCGGCAACGCGATCACCCCCGGCAAGGGCTTCCGCGAGGGACCGTTCTCCTCCGAGGTCGAGCTGCGCGAGCTGGTGGACCTCGCCGAGGAGCGCGGCGTGGTCGACGCCGACGAGCGCGAGATGATCCACTCGGTGTTCGAGCTGCGCGGCACCATCGCCCGCGAGGTCATGGTGCCGCGCACCGAGATGGTGTGGATCGAGCAGACCAAGTCGGTCCGTCAGGCGCTCGCGCTGTCGCTGCGCACCGGCTACACGCGTATCCCGGTCATCGGTGAGAGCGTGGACGACATCGTCGGCGTGATGAACCTCAAAGACCTCGTGCGCGCCTGGATGGAGTCCTCCGCCGAGACGCAGGCCGTGGCGGGCGTCATGGGCCCGGCCACCTTCGTGCCCGACACCAAGCGCCTGGACGACCTGCTGCGCGAGATGCAGCTCTCCAAGAACCACATCGCCATCGCGGTGGACGAGTACGGCGGCACGGCGGGCCTGCTCACCATCGAGGACATCCTGGAGGAGATCGTCGGCGAGATCACCGACGAGTCCGACACCGACGACCGCCCGCCCGTCGAGCACCTCGACGACGGCGCCGTCCGGGTCAGCTCCCGGCTCCCCGTGGAGGATCTCGGCGCCCTGTTCGGCCTCGAACTCGACGACGAGGACGTGGAGACCGTGGGCGGTCTGCTCGCCCAGCGCTTGGGACGGGTGCCACTGCCCGGCGCGGAGGCGGAGATCACCGGACTACGGTTCCGGGCCGAGGGCGGCAAGGACAACCGCGGCCGGATGCGCATCACCTCCGTGGTGGTGCGGCCGATCGAGCCGGTCGAGGAGCGCGCGCAGAGCGCCACCGCCGACGACCCGGAGTGGGAGAGGAGCGCCGACCGTGGCTGAGCTGGACGCGGAGGACGCCAAGATCGTGACCCTGGCGCGGTCGAGCCGGGCGCGGACCGGGGCCGCCGAGGGCGCCGCCGTCCGCGACACCGACGGCCGCACCTACGCGGCCGCCACCGTCGCGCTGCCCTCGTTGCGGCTCACCGCGCTGCAGGCAGCGGTCGCCGCCGCAGTGTCGAGCGGCGCCGAGGGGCTGGAGGCCGCCGCCGTGGTCACCGAGTCCACCGCGGTCGACGCCGAGTCGCTGGCCGCCGTACGCGACCTTGCCGCGAGCGCCCCGGTGCTGCGCGCCGACCCCGGCGGCACCGTCCTCGACGTGCTCAGGTGAGGGCGCCGACCGCACCGAATCGGCCCGCCGGGTCGACGAAAGGCACAATGACCCCGTGACCAGCAGCACCGAGGGCCATCGTTCCGGTTTCGCCTGTTTCGTCGGCCGACCCAATGCCGGGAAGTCGACGCTCACCAACGCGCTCGTCGGCAGCAAGGTCGCCATCACCTCCAGCAAACCGCAGACGACCAGACACGCCATCCGCGGCATCGTTCACCGCGACGACGCCCAGCTCATCATCATCGACACGCCCGGCCTGCACCGCCCGCGCACCCTGCTCGGCCAGCGGCTCAACGCCATCGTCCGCGAGACATGGTCCGAAGTGGACGTCGTCGGGTTCTGCGTGCCCGCCGACCAGAAGGTCGGCCCCGGCGACCGGTTCATCGCCGCCGAGCTGGCCAAGGTCGCCAAGCACACCCCGGTCGTCGGCGTGGTCACCAAGACCGACCTGGTCTCCCCGGACCAGGTCGGCGCGCAGTTGCTGGCGCTGCAGGACGCACTGGACTTCGCCGAGCTGATCCCGGTGTCCGCCGTGGACGGTTTCCAGGTGTCCACGCTGACCGACCTGCTGGTGGCGCGGCTGCCCGAGGGCCCGCAGCTCTACCCGGGCGGCGAGCTGACCGACGAGCCTGAGGCCACCCTGGTCGCCGAGCTGATCCGCGAGGCCGCCCTCGAAGGCGTGCGCGACGAACTGCCGCACTCCATCGCGGTCACCATCGAGGAGATGATCCCGCGCGAGGGCCGCGACGACCTGATCGACGTGCACGCCCTGCTCTACGTCGAGCGGCCCAGCCAGAAGGGCATCGTCCTGGGCCACCGCGGCGAACGCCTCAAGGAAGTCGGTTCGGTCGCGCGCAAGCACATCGAGGCCCTGCTCGGCACCCGGATCTACCTCGACCTGCACGTCAAGGTCGCCAAAGATTGGCAGCGCGACCCCAAACAGCTCCGCCGCCTGGGGTTCTAGAATGACCCGGTGAGCCTGTACCGCGACACCGGCGTGGTGTTGCGCGTGCAGAAACTCGGCGAGGCCGACCGGATCATCACGCTCATCACCCAGAAGCACGGCAAGGTCCGCGCCGTCGCCAAGGGCGTCCGCCGCACGACCTCGCGCCTCGGCGCGCGCGTCGAGCCGTTCGCCCACGTCGACGTGCAGTTCTACACCGGGCGCACGCTCGACGTGATCACCCAGGTGCAGACCCTGGACGCGTTCGGCGTGGGCATCGTCAACGACTACCAGCGCTACACCGCGGGGTGCGCGGTCCTGGAGACCGCCGACCGGATGTCCGCCGAGGAGGGCGAGCCGGTCCTGCGGCTCTACCTGCTGGTGGCGGGCGCGCTGCGCGCCCTGGCCGACCGCGAGCGCGACGCCTCGCTGGTGCTCGACGCGTTCCTGCTGCGCGCGTTGGCCTTCGCCGGGTGGTCGCCCGCCGTCACCGAGTGCGCCCGCTGTGGCGAGCCGGGGCCGCACCGGGCGTTCAGCGTGCAGGCCGGGGGGTCGGTGTGCCCGAGGTGCAAGCCGCCCGTGTCGGCCAATCCGCCGTACGAGGTCCTGGTGCTGATGGACTCCCTGGTCCACGGCGTGTGGGAGGTGGCGGAGCGGTCGACGGACTCCACCCGGCGGGAGACCAGCGGGCTGGTGGCGGCGTTGCTGCAATGGCACCTGGAACGCCAGTTGCGGTCGCTGCCGCTGGTCGAACGCAGGCGCGCCGAGGACCGTCCGCCGAAAGCGGAATAGATTTCCCGGCGATTTCGCGGAAATGTGCCGGAATCGAATTCGACACGGCTGAAATGACGCGCGCGGCCGCCGGGTAGGATCCCGCACTGGCCTTACCGGGATTTCGTGCGGAGGTAGTAGAGGAAATGCTGCGACGGCGGCGGATCAGCAGGCGCGAGGCCGGTCGGCCGGTCGCCCCCCCGGACCCGCACCCCTCCGGCGCGCGCCCGCCCGCGATCCCCGCCGAGTTCGTGCCCAAGCACGTCGCGATCGTCATGGACGGCAACGGGCGCTGGGCCAACCAGCGCGGCCTGACCCGCATCGAGGGCCACAAGCGCGGCGAGGCCCAGGTGGTCGAGACGGCGCGCGGGTGCATCGAGATGGGCGTCAAGTGGCTGTCGCTGTATGCCTTCTCCACGGAGAACTGGCGGCGCAGCCCGGACGAAGTCCGCTTCCTGATGGGCTTCTCCCGCGACGTCATCCGCGACCGCACCGACGAACTCGACGAGATGGGCGTCCGCGTGCGGTGGGCGGGCCGCAGGCCCAGGCTGTGGCAGAGCGTCATTCGCGAGCTGGAGGCCGCCGAACAGCGCACCCGGCACAACGACGCTCTCAACCTCGCCATGTGCGTGAACTACGGCGGCCGCGCCGAGATCGGCGACGCCGCCAGGGAGATCGCCCGGCTCGCCGCCGCGGGCAAGATCAACCCCGAGAAGGTCGACGACCGCACGATCGGGCGATTTCTCTACCAGCCCGACATGCCTGACGTGGACCTGTTCATTCGGCCGTCGGGGGAACAGCGCACGTCGAACTTCATGCTCTGGCAGTCTGCGTACGCGGAGTTGGTGTTCCAGGACGTGCTCTGGCCCGACTTCGACCGCCTGCACCTGTGGCAGGCCATCGAGACCTACGCGCGCCGCGACCGCCGCTTCGGCGCGGCCGCCGACTCGGCCGACGTGGCCGCGCGACGAGAGGCCAAAGGAGCCCCATGACCACCGACGCGGCCACGCTCGACAACGCCCGAGAGGCCCTGGAGCACTACCACGACGTCCACGTGGACGATGACGGTGCGCTCACCTTCCGCCACGGCGATGTGCCGTGCGCGGTCCAGGCCATGCAACTCGCCGAGGGCCTCACGGTCCTCAGCCTGACCTGCGTGGTCGCCTGGGACCTGCCGAAGGACCCGGCCCTCGCGGTCTCCGCCGCCGAGCGCGCGGGCCAGGGCCTGTTCGGCACCCTTGGTGTGGTGCACACCGATCGAGGGATGGATGTAACCCTCCGCTACGCCTTCCCCGCCGAAGGTCTGACCCCCGCCGCGCTCGGCACCCTGCTTATGCTGGTGGTCTCGACCGCTTCCCAATTGCGGACCGACCTGTTGGGAACCGTCAGCGCGCAAAGCTCAACCGGCGACACCCCAATTTGATGCACATGCCGGCATCATTCGGCGCGTGACTGTCCCGCACCGCTGCCTCCCGCACCCCGGTCGGCGCTGATGAGTGAGAAACCACAGCACCGCCCGGACGCCGCCGAGCCCACGACACCGCCCCCGCCGGGCACCAACGGCGCCTCGGCGGCACATCCCGACCCCGCCCCCCAGGAAGGCGCGCCCTCAGCCGCGCCGCCCGCTGACCCACCATCTGCCGATCACTCCGGTGACCATGCCGCAGGTGCGGCAGCGGAACCCCCAGCCGCCAACAAGCCGCCCGCTGGCGAGTCCGGTGCCGGGTCCTTGACAGCCGACCTGTCGGGTGTTGGTGAGTCGGGTGCCGGGTTGTTGGATGCCGGTGAGGTCGCTGGTGGCCAGGCTGTGGATGCGGTGCCGGGAGTTGCTGCGGCAAGCCAATCCGGTCACGTTCGGCAATCGGGTGCGGCGGCGATGGCCGAGCCGCGTGCGGGCGCCGGGAGCGTCGCCGTTGCGGATCGGCCGGATGAGCCTGCGGTGCCGAGCGCCAACACGGAGGGGCCCAAGCGCCGCATCAGCTCGCTGGAGGTGCTGTGTGGTCTGCTGGTGGTCGCGCTGCTCGGCCAGAGCTGGCTTGCCTCCTGGCTGGACGTGCCCGCCATTCAGACCGGCGCGACCATTTTCGTCGCGGTCTGCGTCCAGGCATTGCCGTTCCTCGTGCTCGGTGTCCTCATCAGCGGCGCCATAGCCGCGTTCGTGCCCGCGTCGGCGTTGAACAAGTTGCTCCCCAAGAACCAGGCGTTGGCGGTACCGGTCGCCGGGATCGCGGGGGTCGCGCTGCCGACGTGCGAATGCGCGGCGGTGCCGGTCGCGCGCAGACTGATGCAGCAGGGCGTGCCGACGTCGGTGGCGCTGGCGTTCCTGCTGGCCGCGCCCGCGGTCAACCCGATCGTCCTGGTCGCCACGAACGTCGCGTTCCCCAACAGCCCCGGCATGGTGCTTGCCCGCCTGGTCGGCTCGCTGGCCACCGCGATTGTCATGGGCTGGCTGTGGGCCCGCTTCGGCAAGGCCGAGTGGATCATCGAGCGGGCGCTGCGCCGGATGCCCGAACTCGACGGCCGCTCCCGCTGGCGCATGTTCTTCGAGACCTCCCGCGCCGACCTGGTCGACGCGGGCGGATTCCTGGTCATCGGTGGCCTCACCGCCGCCGTCCTGAACGTCGCCATCCCGCGGGAGTGGGTCAGCACCCTGGGCGAGCAGATCATCCTGGGCGTCATCGTGATGGCTGTGCTGGCTGTTCTCCTGGCACTGTGCAGCGAGGCGGACGCCTTCGTCGCCGCGTCCATCTCGGGCATGCCGCTGTTGCCCAAGCTGGTCTTCCTCGTCGTCGGCCCGGCGATCGACGTCAAACTGTTCGCCCTGCAGACCGGTACGTTCGGCAAGTCGTTCGCGGTCCGGTTCGCGCCCGCCACGTTCGTCGTGGCCACCGCCTGCGCCGTGATCTCAGGTGTCGTCTTCCTCGGGGGTGTCGGATGAGGCGGGAAACCCAGAACATTCTGCTGATCCTGGTCGGCGGTGCGCTGCTGAAGATCTCCTTCACCGGCACGTACCTGCTCTACGTCAAACCGGCGCACCAGCCCTGGCTCATCGCGGGCGGCCTGATCATGGTCACGCTCGCCGCGGTGTCCATCGGACGCGACCTGCTGGCCGCCCGCGAGGACGAAACGGCAGGCGCCGACCACCACGAGCACGACGGTTCCGACGCCGAGCACGACGATCACAACCACTCCGCCCGCAGCGCGTGGATGCTGCTCCTGCCGGTCCTGGCGATCTTCCTGATCGCGCCGCCCGCGCTCGGCTCCGACTCGGTCATGCGCGGCGACAACCGCGCCGCTGCGAGCCGCGCGTCGGGCACGGACGGCTCGTCGGTCTTCCCGCCCATCCCGCAGGGCGACGTCGTCTCGGTCACCATGAGCGACTTCGCCGCCCGCGCGGCCTGGGACTCGGGCAATTCGCTCAACGGTCGAAACGTCAGGCTCGTCGGCTTCATCGTGGTCCAGGACACCGACACCTTCCTGGCCCGGCTGTCCATCGCCTGCTGCGCGGCGGACGCGTTCCCGGTCAAGGTGAAGTTGGACGGCCCCGGCACGGCAGGTCTGGCCAACGACACCTGGATCGAGGCGGTCGGGCAGGTCCAGCCCGGCACCGCCACCAAGGAGTCGGACTACGTCCCCACCTTGTCGATCACCGGCCTCGCCCCGATCGCGCAGCCCGAGAACCCGTACGAGCAGTGACCCCTGGGACCTCCGCCGCCCGGCGGCGGAGGTCCGCTCGACCGGCGCCAGCGCATGATCCATCCGTCGTGAGTGGCGGACGGTTCCTCAGGCGCTGCAGCGCTCGCAGGTTCCGAATATCTCCACGGTGTGGCTCACCTGGGAGAACCCGTTCTCCGCCGCCACCCGGTCGGCCCAGCGCTCGACGGCCGGGCCCTCCACCTCGACGGTATGGCCGCACGTTCGGCACACCAGGTGGTGATGGTGGTGGCTCGAACAGCGCCGGTAGATCGCCTCGCCCGAGTCGGTCCGCAGGACGTCGATCTCGCCCGCGTCCGCGAGCGACTGGAGCGTCCGGTAGACCGTGGTCAGCCCGATGCCCTCGCCGCGCTTGCGCAGCTCTTCGTGCAACTCCTGCGCGGAGCGGAAGTCGTCGAGCTGGTCGAGAAGCTGTGCGACGGCCGTCCGCTGGCGGGTAGAGCGTTTGCCAGGCACGGTCGCCGAGGAGCGGTCGGTCGTCGTCACCGGGCGTCGCCTTCCTCCACGTGAGCAACTGCGTCCACGACGATATGCGACAGGTGCTCGTCCACGAGGCGATACACGACCTCTCGGCCGTGCCGTTCGCCGAAAACGACCCCGGCCGACTTGAGCACCCGCAGATGCTGGCTGATGAGCGGCTGGGCGACGCCCAGTATCTCGACCAGCTCGTGCACGCAGCGCTCGGCCTCGCGCAACTCCAGCACGATGGCGATGCGCACGGGCGCGGCGAGCGCGCGTAAGAGGTCTCCGGCGGCGTTCAGGGTGTGGGCTGGGCGCCGATGAATCGGCACCACCGCAGGACGGTCAGGCGAGTGTTCGTGCTGCTCGGCGGCTGCCCGCAGCTCGTGCGACGCGGCTTCCGAGGTCACGATCGACGTCGTCCTCTCCTCGCTGCCCGACGGCGAGATGCCCGCCGGGTGATGGTTACCGTGTTCATCTTAGGCGCTCGGGCTGTTTCCGGTGGACAGCGCCGAATCGCCTCCGTCACAGCACGGAGACCAGCACGGCCACCAGCGTCGCGAACACCAGCGCGCGGCCGAACCGCTGACTCGGCGACAACACCTGCCACGTCGCCGCCAGCAACACGCCGACCCCAGCGGCCAGCATGCCGAGCAACACCGCGCCAAGTGGCCCGCGGATCAGCACGCCTGCCGTGAACAGTGCGATGACCACGAGAAACGCCACCGCCGGCGGCACCTTGGCCAGCGGTCCCCGCCCGCCAAGCAGTGGTGCCTTCAGTGACCGCGATCGCGCCACGGTGCCTCCCCGATCGGTTGGGTTACGGTGCAGCATCCTCGCACTACGTCTGAAAGGCCGCCCCGGGTGCTGTTGATCGCCAGGTTCACCGTCGCCGAGCCGGAGCCCTTCACCGCCCGTGCCCAGCGCGCCCTCGAACTGCTGCTGGCCCAACCCGGGTGCCGTCGGGGCCTGCTGGTGCGGTCCACCGAGTCCGCGTCGGCCTGGGTGCTGACCGTGGAGTTCGCCTCCGTTTCCGCCTATCGCAAATCGCTGTCTCCTTTCGACGTCCGTGAACACGTGATTTCGCTGTTGGCCGAAGCCGACTCGACTGAGCCCGCCGCGTACGAGGTCGTCATCGAGGCCGAGCCCGGTTCGGTGCGCAAACACACCAGCCTGCTCGCCGCCGACGCGGCCACCGTCCGCATCGGCGAGGCAGGCGGCCCGGCCACCGCCCGCTGACAGCCCCGACAGCCCCGACAGCCCACTGACGGCCCGCCGCTTGCCCGCTGGCCGGCCTGCGCCGCCTGCCCTGACGGATTGCCCGCCGACAGCCCCGCTGCTTGCCCGCTGACCAGCGCACCGCCTGCCCCCGACTGCCCGCTGGCCGGCGCACCGCCTGCCCCCGACTGCCCGCTGACCAGGTCAAAGGCCGATCCTTCGACCCAAGGCAGCGCACCGTGATCGACCGTGCACGCGGCGAATCCCCCGGTCAGGGTGGTCCCGTGCCGCGGACTACCCTTGTGGGTCTCCGCCGCCCTGTGAGTTCCCCGCATGGAGGGTCAGTGCCAGCCGACCGGATCGACACCGTCGTCAGTCTCTGCAAGCGCCGGGGTTTCGTCTACCCGTGCGGTGAGATCTATGGCGGCACGCGGTCGGCCTGGGACTACGGCCCGCTCGGCGTCGAACTCAAGGACAACATCAAGCGCGCGTGGTGGCGCACGATGGTGCAGGGTCGCGACGACGTCGTCGGTCTCGACTCGTCGGTGATCCTGCCGCGCCAAGTGTGGGCGGCCTCCGGGCACGTCAACGCCTTCCACGACCCTCTGGTCGAGTGCACCTCCTGTCACAAGCGCTTCCGCGCGGATCAGCTCGCCGAGGAGTACGCGGCCCGGACCGGCGAGGACGTGGCAGGTGACTCGGTGGCGAACCCACCTGAGTACGACCTGTCCGACGTGCCGTGCCCGAACTGCGGCACCCGCGGCCAGTACACCGAGCCGCGCGAGTTCAACATGATGCTCAAGACCCACCTCGGCCCGGTGGAGACCGAAGAGGGACTGCACTACCTGCGCCCGGAGACCGCCCAAGGCATCTTCGTGAACTTCCTGAACGTGCTGACCACCTCCCGTCGCAAGCCGCCGTTCGGCATCGGTCAGATCGGCAAATCGTTTCGCAACGAGATCACCCCCGGCAATTTCATCTTCCGCACGCGCGAGTTCGAGCAGATGGAGATGGAGTTCTTCGTCGAGCCCGGCACGGACGACGAATGGCACCAGTACTGGATCGACGAGCGCATGCGCTGGTACACCGATCTGGGCATCGGCAAGGACAACCTCCGTGTCTATGAACATCCGCAGGAGAAGCTGTCGCACTACTCCAAGCGGACCGTGGACATCGAGTACCGCTTCCGGTTCGGCGGCCAGGAGTGGGGCGAACTGGAGGGCATCGCCAACCGCACCGACTTCGACCTGACCACCCACTCCAATCACTCCGGGGTGGACCTGTCCTACTTTGACCAGGCCACCGACTCCCGCTACCGGCCGTTCGTCATCGAGCCCGCCGCAGGTGTCGGCCGACCGATGATGGCGTTCCTGCTCGACGCCTACACCGAGGATGAGGCGCCGAACGCCAAGGGCGGCGTCGACAAGCGGATCGTGCTCCGCCTCGACCGCAGGCTCGCGCCGGTCAAGGTCGCCGTGCTGCCGCTCTCGCGCAACGCCGACCTCTCGCCCAAGGCCCGCGACCTGGCCAACGCGCTGCGCAAGCACTGGAATATCGACTTCGACGACGCGGGCGCCATCGGGAGGCGCTACCGCAGGCAGGACGAGATCGGCACCCCGTTCTGCGTCACCGTCGACTTCGACTCCCTCAACGACCACGCCGTCACGGTCCGCGAGCGCGACACCATGTCGCAGGAGCGGGTGTCCTTGGACCGGTTGGAGTCCTACCTGGCGGGCCAGCTCATCGGCTGCTGAGGTCGGGTCAGCTCGCCACCACCCCCTCTGGTCGCGGTCTGGCCGCCGCGAGCCGGTAGGCCCCGCGCACCTCGTCCACGACGGCGGCCGTGTCCGTGCGGAGCCGCCCGGGCGCCGTGTGCACTGTCACGACGCCGACCGAGGTCAGTCGCGCCGCGCGGGTCGACAGGGACTCCTCGCTGCGCGGTGCCCACGGCCGGTGGATGTCGGCGTCCCAGACGAGCCCGAGGTCGTCCCACCACGCGTCCACCACCGCAAGGTGCACGTCGTCACCGGTGCTGAGCCGGACTCCCCAGCGCGGCGGCGGCAGGCCGGCACGCTGCAGCAGATCGCGCGCCAGGCGCGTCCCGGCGAAGCGCACGCCGCGATCGATCTCGGCCAGCACGCGACGCAGCAGCGCGGTACCCCTGGTCGGTCCCTTGGCCAGCTCTTCGTGGATCGCGTCCAACGGCAGCCCGCCGCGATGCACCGCCTCCATCACCACCACGCGGACCTCGCCCTCCGACGGCATCCGCCTGCAGGCGTCCACCGTCGCCCGAGCCAGCGGCGCGGTCGGAAAACCCTTGCGCCACAGCGGATCGGGTGGCCGTCTGGTGCTTTCGACGGTGATCGAGCCGTCCGCCCGCCGCGGCTCGCCGTCCGGCACCAGCAGGTGAATGGCGCCGAACGAGTGCAGCGGCAGACCGTGCAGCCACAGCGCCTCGCGGCCTGTCACCACCGCGGTCGGGCCGACGACCCGCAGGGCGGCCTGTAGTCGCTGGGTGCGGATCGGCGGGGCGTCGCTCAGCAGGACCAGGCCGGGCTGGAGCCGTTGCCAGGGACCGCTCGGCCCGCAGCGGGATCGGATGTGGTGACCGGACAGGCCGAGGGCGACCAGTTCCGTGGCACGGGCCACGCCGTGCGGGAACAGACTGGGCAGGCGGTCGAGATCGAGGAGTGCTCGATTTGTTTCCATGGCTTCGAGCAAACCGGTGGTTGCGGGAGTGCGCCAGGGGGTCGTTCGAACTGTGGATGGTTTCGGCCAATGTGGACAACTCGGCTCGGCGGCAACGGATTCGGGCCGGAAACGTCTTACTGGTCGCGTACCGTGCCGCCCGACCGCCGTGTTTCTGGAAGGATGCAGAACCGTGCCACCCCACCCCCACCCGGTTCGTCGGTTCCTGCGCAGGCTGTTCCTCGGCTTTGTGCTCATGGGCATGCTCGTCGTCGGCGGCACCGCGTTCCGCGTGTGGCAGGTCGCTCGGATCGACGACCGCGACCACGCGGACGTCGTTGTCGTGCTCGGCGCGGCGCAGTACGCGGGCAAGCCTTCCAAGGTGCTCGAAGCACGACTCCGCCAGGCGAAAGCGCTCTATGACGAGGGTGTCGCCGACTACGTGGTGACCGGCGGGGGCAGGCGCGAGGGCGACCGGTTCACCGAGGCCGAGGCAGGCCGCAAGTGGCTGGTGGACCGCGGTGTACCCAGCGACAAGGTCATCGAGGTCGGCGAGGGAAACGACACCCTCGGCACGCTGCAGGCGGTCGCGGCCGAGGTCAAGGGGCGCGGCTGGGAGTCCGCCGTGATCGTGAGCGACCCCTGGCACTCGCTGCGCGCGCGCACCATGGCCAAGGACGCCGGGCTCGACGCCTGGACCTCTCCGACGCACTCCGGTCCGATCGTGCAGACCCGCGAGACCCAGGCCCGCTACATCCTGCGCGAGACCGTCGCGCTGCTCTACTACCGCGCGACCAACGCCTCGGCCGATCGGATTGCCATCGACGAAGAAGTCGGCTGAGCCGTCCGGCACGTAGGCTCTTTCTGTGAGTCCCGGCTATACCGACCACGACGGCGACCGGATGTTCGCCGAACCCCCGAAGGGCGCCGCCCTGCCGGGATCGTGGCCTGCGGTCCGCACGCCGTTCAGCCGCGACCGCGCCCGTGTCCTGCATTCCGCCGCCCTGCGCAGGCTCGCGGGCAAGACGCAGGTCGTCGGCCCGAACGAGGGCTCCGAGGTGCACGGAATCCCGCGGACCCGGCTTACGCACTCCCTCGAAGTCGCCCAGATCGGCCGCGGCATCGCCGAGGAGTTGGGCTGCGACCCGGACATAGTGGACACCGCCGGACTCGCCCACGACATCGGCCATCCGCCCTTCGGCCACAACGGCGAGCAGGCGCTCGACGAGGCCGCCCAGCACTGCGGCGGTTTCGAGGGCAACGCGCAGACGCTGCGCATCCTCACCCGGCTGGAACCGAAGGTTCTCGGCGCGGACGGCACCGAGCACGGTTTGAACCTGACCCGTGCCTCGCTGGACGCGTCCACCAAGTACCCGTGGCCGCACCGTGCCGGGATCGCGAAGTTCGGCGCCTACGACGACGACGTGCCGGTGTTCAGGTGGATGCGTGAGGGCTGTCCGGGGCGCCGCCGGTGCATCGAGTCGCAGGTGATGGACTGGGCAGACGACGTCGCGTACTCCGTGCACGACGTCGAGGACGGCATGCGGTCCGGGCGGATCACCCTGGGCGCGCTGGCCGACCGGACCGAGCGCGCGGTGGTCGCCGAGTTGGCCGCCAAACACTTCTCCGATGAGCCGGTGTCCGCCTTGGAGGAGGCCGCGACAGTGCTGTTGGCGTTGCCGGTAGTCGCGGACCTGGCTGCCCGGGACTACGACGGGACCCTCGGGGCTCAGGTCGCGCTCAAGAGGCTCACCAGTGAGCTGGTAGGCCGGTTCGCGTCGGCCGCGGTGACCGAGACCCGCCTGGTGCACGGCGACGGCCCGCTGACCAGGTACGCCGCCGACCTGGTGGTGCCCGACCGGGTCGCCGCCGAGGTCGCGCTGCTCAAGGCCATGGCTGTCCGGTATGTGATGAGCGACCCGGACCGGTTGGCCCTGCAGACTCGGCAGCGCGCGCTCATCGGCAGGCTGGTGGCCACGATCGCCAAGCGCGCGCCGCAGGCCCTGGAGCCCGCCTTCCAGCCCGCCTGGCACGCCGCGCCCGACGACGCCCGCCGGTTCCGTGTGGTCATCGACCAGGTGGCGTCGCTGACCGACGCCCAGGCTCTGGTGTGGCACACGGTGCTTGTGGATAACCGCCGAGGCTCCGTCCGCTGAGCCGGCACACTCGACTCACGGACATCACCAGTCGGGGAGTCAGCAGTGACGCACTTGGATTTCACCCTCGCCCTGCACCGTGCTCTCGCGGCCGATCCGCGCGAGCAAGTGTGCTGGTCGCCGTTCTCCGTGGCGAGCGCTCTCGGGCTGCTGGCCCATGGAGCGCGCGGTGAGACCCGTGCGGAGCTCGTCTCCCTGCTCGGCGACCTCGACGAGCTGACGCCGTTGCTCGCCGGGGCCGCCGAGCTGACGAAGGCCGGTCCAGACGACGACGAGCCCGCCGTCGCCGTGTCCAACACGCTCTGGACGGACGAGACGATCACGATCGAGGAGTCCTTCACCGGCGAACTGTCGCGCTGGTCCGACGGCTCGGTGCGCACCGCGCCGTTTCGGACCGAGCCGGAGAAGGCCCGCGCCATGATCAACGCGGACGTCGCGGAGACCACCAGGAAGCTGATTCCCGAACTGCTGGCGGAGGGCACCATCCGCCACGACACGGTGTCCGCGCTGGTCAACGCGCTGTACCTGAAGTGCGCGTGGCGCAACAGGTTCAGCGAGGGGGCGACGGAACCGAAGCCGTTCCAGACCGGGGCGGGGACGGTCGAGGTGCCCACGATGGCGCTGAACGAGAGCGTCGGATACGCCGCCGTCAACGGGTGGCAGGTCGTCAGCCTGCCCGCCGTCGGCGGCGTCGAGGCGGTTGTCCTGCTCCCGGACGGCGACCTCGCGGACGCCGAGCCGGGGCTGACCGGCGAGTCGCTGGGTGCGCTGCTCGACGCGCCCGAGTCCCGGCAGGTGGCGCTGCACCTGCCCAGGCTCAAGGTCTCCACTCAGGCCGAGCTGACGATGTCGCTGAACGCGCTGGGTGTGCGCACGGTCTTCGGCGAGCAGGCCGACCTGGGTGGGATCAGTCCGAACTCGCTGGCCGTGCAGGCGGTCCTGCACGAGTCGGTGCTCAAGATCGACGAGCAGGGCCTCGAAGGCGCGGCGGCGACGGCCGTGATGATGCGCCTGCTGTCCATGCCCGCCGAACCGGTGGTCGTCGCCGTCGACCGACCGTTCCTGTTACTGGTCCGGCACACGGGCAGCGGGGCGGTGTACTTCGTGGCGCGGATCACAGACCCGTCCTGACGGGGCCTGTCACACCCTCGGGTGATGGTTCGTCCTCATCGTGAACGGCCCGGATCGGGCCCGGACACGAGGAGATAGGCATGCCGCGCATCACCGGGGTCACCACGAAGCAAGCCGGTCCGCTGCTGCGCACGGTGTACTGGTTCGCCCGGCGAAGGTACGGAGCCGTGCCTGAGCCGGTCACCGTGGTGGCCCACCACCGCAAGCTGCTCATCGCCAACGGTCGGCACGAGTTGGCGGTCGAGCGGGCGTCCCAGGCGCTGCCCGCCAATGTCCGGGAGTTGGCGGTGTATCGCGTCGCCCAACAGTTGGCCTGCTCGTGGTGCGTCGACTTCGGCACCATGCTGCAGCGCCACGGCGGGCTCGACATCGACCGACTGAAGGAGATCGACAACTACGCCGAATCGGATGCCTACAGCGCGGGGGAACGCCTCGCCATCGCCTACGCCGACGCGATGACCACCAACCCGGTCAGCGTCACCGACAAGCAGGTCGCCGAACTGAAGGACGCGTTCGGCGAGAAAGGAGTGATCGAACTGACCTACCAGGTCGGCCTGGAGAACATGCGTGCCCGGATGAACAGCGCGATGGGCATCACCGACCAAGGCTTCACCTCAGGCGACGCCTGCCGGATCCCTACCCCGTGACGCGGGTCAGCTTGTCCGGGTTCACCACGTCGTAGATCGCGGCGATCCTGCCGTCGCGGATCGCGAACGTAGTGACCCGGCGGGTCAGTTCGCGGTGGGTGTCGTCGCCGGGGAGGTCGGGCATCCGCATCCCGAGGTCGCCGTTGACCAGCACCAGTTCGCCCGCGCCGACGGAGCGCTCGCCGTACATCTGCAGCAGTCCCAGCAGGAAGCGGGCGATCTTGTCCGGGCCGACGACGTGCCTGCGCGCGGTGGGTGCCTTGCCGTCGCCGTCGCCGATGAGCACGGCGTCCGGGTGCAGCAGCGCGACGACTCGCGTCAGGTCGCCTGCGGCGATGGCGCCGAGGAAGCGCTCGACGAACTCGCTCTGCTCGGCGAGCGCGACCCGCGGCGGCGGGTCCGCCTGGGCGACGGCACGCCGGCCGCGGGAAGCGTGTTGGCGGGCGGCGGTGTCGGCGCAGCCCAACGTGGCCGCGATCTCGGTGAACGGCACGCCGAACGCGTCGTGCAGCACGAACGCCACGCGCTGCTCCGGGGTGAGCTTGTCGAGCACCACGAGCGCGGCCATTCGGACGCCGTCGTCGCGGACCACGGCCTCCAGCGGGTCGTCGTTGGGCGGCGTGCCGAACGGGGTGACCACGGGCTCGGGCAACCACGGGCCGACGTAGCTCTCGCGTCGGACCGCGGCCGAGCGCAGCCGGTCCAGGCAGATGCGGCCGACCACGGTGGTCAGCCAGCCGCGCAGGTCGCGGATGCCCGCGCGCGTCGGTTCGTCCACACCGGACAGTCGCAGCCAGGACTCCTGCACGGCGTCCTCGGCGTCGGTCAGGGTGCCGGTGAGTCGGTAGGCGACGCCGAGCAGGTGCGCGCGGTGCTCGGTGAAGCGCTCGGCCAATGCGGCTTCGCTGACGGTCACTCGGCCATCGTAGTGACCGACCGACCGACCCCTGGGGTGCGCGCCTAGACTCGTCCGTTGTGGCGGGGCGAATCCGGGAAAGCGACATAGCTCAGGTTCGGGAGCGCAGCCGGATCGACGACGTCGTCGGCGAGTACGTGGCGCTGCGCCGCGCGGGCGGCGGGTCGCTCAAGGGGCTGTGTCCGTTCCACGACGAGAAGTCGCCGTCGTTCAACGTGCGGTCGACGCACGGCACGTTCCACTGCTTCGGCTGCGGCGAGGGCGGCGACGTCATCGCCTTCGTGATGAAGATCGACCACCTGTCGTTCGTCGAGGCGGTCGAGCGGCTCGCGGAGCGGGTCGGCCTGCAGTTGACCTACGAAGGCGGCGGCACGAGCGTCCAGCGCGACCGCGGCACCCGCTCGCGCCTGGTCGACGCGCACAAGGCCGCGGCCGAGTTCTACACCGAGCAGTTGCGCGGGCCGGATGCCGTCAAGGCGCGCGAGTTCCTGGCCGAGCGCGGGTTCGACCAGGCCGCGGCCGCGACGTTCGGCTGCGGCTACGCGCCGGCGGGCTGGGACAAGCTCACCAAAAACCTGCTCGGCCGCGGGTTCGAGGTCCAGGAGCTGATCAAGGCCGGGCTGGCCAAGGAAGGGCGCCAGGGGCCGATCGACCGGTTCCACCGCAGGCTGCTGTGGCCGATCAAGGACATCGGCGGCGACGTCGTGGGCTTCGGCGCGCGCAGGCTGCACGACGACGACCAGGTCCAGGCGAAGTACCTCAACACCAGCGAGAGTCCGATCTACAAGAAGTCCCAGGTGCTGTTCGGCCTCGACATGGCGAAGCGGGAGATCGCGAAGCGCCACCAGGTCGTCGTGGTCGAGGGCTACACCGACGTCATGGCCATGCACGCGTCCGGCGTGCTGACGGCGGTGGCGTCGTGCGGCACCGCGTTCGGCGTCGACCACATCCGGGTGCTGCGCAGGCTGCTCATGGACGACGACGCCTTCCGCGGCGAGGTGATCTTCACCTTCGACGGGGACGAGGCCGGGCAGAAGGCTGCGCTCAAGGCGTTCGACGACGACCAGGAGTTCGCCGCGCAGACGTTCATCGCGACCGCGCCGGACGGTATGGACCCGTGTGAGCTGCGTCAGGCCAAGGGCGAGGTCGCCGTGCGCGATCTCGTCGCGCGCAGGCAGCCGCTGTTCGCCTTCGCCATCCGCGCCGAACTCGCCGCGCTCGACCTGGACACCGCGGAGGGGCGGGTGGACGCGCTGCGCCGCACCGTGCCGATGGTCGCGCGGATCAAGGACCACTCGCTGCGCGACGAGTACGCCCGCCAGCTCGCGGGCTGGGTCGGCTGGGAGGACATGGCCACCGTGGTGCGTCGCGTCCGGGAGAGCGCGGGCGGCGTCGTGCAGACCCGGCGGACCCGGCCGGTCGACCCCAACCAGGCCGCGCTCGCCGTCGAGGTCCAGGGCCTGCCCCGGCCGAACCCGCGCGACCCCCGGCTCAACGCCCAGCGCGAGGTGCTCAAGCTGGCGCTGCAGGAGCCCGCCCTGGCCGGGCCGATGTACGACTCGATGCCCGCCGACGTGTTCACCCACCCCGCGTACGCGGCGCTGCACCGCGCGGTGCTGGACGCGGGCGGGACCGCCAGCGGACTGGGCGGGGCGGAGCTGCTGGAGGCCGTCGGCAAGAACTGCGCGGAGCCGACCGTGCGGACGCTGGTGAGCGAACTCGCGGTCGAACCGATGCCGCTGCCGAACAAGAACGCGGCGGCGGAGCGCTACGCCTCGGCGATTCTCGCTGCGCTGCAACGGGAACTGGTCGCGCGACAGATCGCGGAGATCAAGTCGCGGCTGCAGCGGGTGTCCCCTGTGGACAACCCGGAGGAGGCCCGCGCGCTCTGGGGGGACTTGGTCGCGATGGAGGAGTGGTACAAGGCACTCGGAAAGCAGGCGGCCGGGGGTCTCGATTGAGCGGGTTTCTCAGCAGTTCCAGTGGGTTCGCGGGCCAAGCGGGTGGACAGGGACCAGGAAATGAGCAACTTCAGGGGTTTCGTGTGCTCGCTCGGCGGCCCGCAAGCGGGTGGGGGACTGGCGCTGTGAGCGGGTTTCCGCGCGATCCCCAGGGTTTCGTGGGCACCGTCCACGGCATGCGGGTGGCTGGAGGTCTGGAGTGAGCGGGTTTCTCGGCAGGCTGTTGGGCAGCGGTGTGCCCAAGGGATTCCCGGGCAGGCTCGACGCCGACGAGGCTGTGGTGGCGGTGGGTGAGGTGCGGGGTGGTGGACACCTCGTCGCGACGTCCACCGGGTTGTGGGTGCCTGAGGGCGAGGGGGCGCGGCGGATCGGGTGGCACCTGATCTCCAAGGCGACGTGGGGCGGTGGTGCGTTCCTGATCACCGAGGCCGAGGTGTCGGAGCCCGCGGGCGACGCCGTCCTGCTGTCCGACCTGCCGCCGCGCAAGATCGTCGTTGCGGTGCCCGGCAAGCTCCCGCAGGTGGTGCACCAGCGGGTCACGGGGTCCATCCGCTCACGGCACCACCGGGAACTGCCGCACGGGGGAGCCTGGTTCGTCCAGCGCAAGGTGCCGGGCCGTGACGGCGTGGTGTTGCAGGTTCGGCCGGACGAGGGCACCGACCTCGACGCGGTGCGACTGGTCGCGGCCGAGGTCGCCGCGAAGGTCGCCGAGGCGATCGGTCTCGCCGAACCCGGAGAGCGCTAAGGTACCAGTACGCACGTACTGTTTGCTTGGGAGGCGCCATGTGGGACCCCGCGAAGTACCTGAACTTCGGTGACGAGCGGGCCCGTCCGTTCTTCGAACTCGTCGCCCGGGTCCAGGCCGAGGCGCCGCGCAGGGTCGTCGACCTCGGCTGTGGGCCGGGAAACCTGACCGAGACGCTGCTTCAGCGCTGGCCGAACGCCGACCATGTCGCGATCGACTCGTCGCCGGAGATGGTGGCCGCAGCGCGCGAGCGGGCAGTGGCGGCGCACGTGGCGGACATCCACGACTGGAACCCCGACGAGCGAACCGACGTCGTGATCAGCAACGCCGCACTGCAATGGGTGCCCGACCATCCCGACCTGCTCCGCCGGTGGGCCGACCGACTGCCCTCGCGCGCGTGGCTGGCGATCCAGGTGCCCGGCAACTTCGCCGCCCCGTCACACGCCCTGGTGCGTGCACTGGTGCGGGAGCGGACCTGGCGCGACCGCCTCGAACCTGTGCGGCTGCGCGAGGAGGACGCCGTGCTCGACCCGGAGGGCTACGCCGAACTCCTCGCGGCCTCCGGCTGCGACGTCGACGCCTGGGAGACGACCTACCTGCAGCGCCTCGACGGTGCGGACGCCGTACTGGAGTGGATCACCGGTACCGCACTGCGCCCGATCCGCTCGGCCCTCGACGACGCCGAGTGGGCGGACTTCCGGTCCACGCTCGCGCCCCGCCTGAACGCCGCGTACCCCCGCCGCGCGGACGGCAGCACCTGGTTCCCCTTCCGCCGCGTCTTCCTCGTCGCGCGGACACCGTGAGCCCGCGGCTAACCCCGGCCCGACCGTGCGCCGAACTGCTCACCGACCTTGGCCCGCGCGATCCCCGCGGCCCCCTGCACCGCGGGATGATCGACGATCTTGCGGTAGGTGCGCACGATCTGGTCGTAGCGCCCACGGCCCGCCTTAGCGCCGAGGATGTACCCGACACCGGCCCCCACCAGGAACCCCATCACGGTGCGCCTCCACATGTCTCGATGTGCGACCCATCCTTCCCTACCGGACACCCGCCCGCCGCAGTGCGCACGCGGGACCCCGGCGAAACCGGTCGACAGCGTGCGCTAGAGTTACGGCTCGTTGGGCCACGGCCCGACGGGTGTCCTTCCTCCATAGCTCAATTGGCAGAGCATTCGACTGTTAATCGAAGGGTTGCTGGTTCGAGTCCAGCTGGAGGAGCCAAAACCCCAGGTCGACGACCTGGGGTTTCGTAGTTGCAAGGTATTCCTCGGTCGGGCGACCTGAGTAAGATCCGTCACGTCCGGGGCGGTAGCTCAGTTGGTCAGAGCAGGGGACTCATAATCCCTTGGCCGTCGGTTCGAGCCCGACCCGCCCCACTGTTTGTCCACCCAGGACACATGACTGCCGGGCTGCGCGGAAGCGGAGCGGATAGATTCACGCCATGTCTTTCGCGTCGTCGCTGGCACTTCGGTGGTCACTGGCTGTCACTACACTGGCGTTGGTCGTACTGCCCGCGGCGGCTGCCGCGGATCCGCCGTTCCGGTTGCCGAACCAGGTCGTGGACAATGTGCGGGCGCTCGACGCCGGGCAGCGGGCCGAGGTGCAGGCGGCCATCGACGGGCTCTACACCGCGCGCAAGCTGCGGCTCTGGGTGGTCTACGTCGCCGACTTCAGTGGGCAGAACGCCGCCACCTGGACCCAGCGCACCGCGGGGATCAGCGCGCTCGGCGACCGGGACATCGTGCTCGCCGTGGCCACCGTCGACCGGGAGTACAACGTCTTCTCGACGGGACTGCCCGACCAGATCACCGACGCCGAGTTCGAGAGCCTCCAGGTCGACGCCATCGAACCGGCGTTGCGCGAGGGCGACTGGGGTGCGGCGGCTGTCGCGGCGGCGGGGAGCCTCGACAGTGCGATGAACCCCGTGGGCGCAGGCGCGGTGCGCACGCTGGTGATCGGCGGCGCCGTCGTCGTGGTCGGGGCGGGTGGTGTGCTGCTCTATTCGCGCAAGAAGAAACGGCAGCGGGCGAAGGCGGGTATCGAGGCGGCCCGCGACATCGATCCGAATGACACGGCCGCGCTTGCCGCGTTGCCGATTTCGGCGCTGGACGAGCGGTCCAGGGAAGTGCTGGTCGAGATGGACAACGCGCTGCGGACCAGTGCCGAGGAACTCGAACTGGCCCGCGGCGAATTCGGCGACGATTCGACCAGGTCGTTCGCGAGCGCATTCAGCAAAGCCAAAGACGCGTTGGCCCACGCGTTCTCGATCAGGCAGCGGCTCGACGACAATGTCCACGAGACCGCCGATCAACAGCGTGATCTGCTGGTCGACCTGATCAGTAGCTGTGGCAAGGCCGACCGGGAACTCGACGCCAGTGTCGCCGAGTTCGACGCCCTGCGCGATCTGCTGATCAACGCCCCGCAGCGGCTCGACGCGCTCACCCAGGAGATGGTCGGCCTCACCGTCCGCGTACCGGATTCGGCCGTGGCGCTGGAGAAAGTGGTCGGCGAGTTCCCCGCCGACGTTGTCGCGCCGGTTCGGGACAACGTCGCCATGGCGCGGGAACGGCTGGCGTTCGCCGACCAGAACATCACCGCGGGCCGCGCGGCCGTCGCGCTGCCCGCGGGGCAGCAGGGTCCGGCCGTCGCGGCGATCCGGGCCGCTGAAGGCGCTGTCGGGCAGGCCCGCACGCTGCTCGACGCGGTCGACCACGCGGCCGACGACATCCGGCACGCGATCGCCACGCTGCCCGCCGCGCTCGATGAGGCGCGCAAAGACATCGCCGCCGCCGCGGAACTGGCAGCTTCCGGCGGTCCGGCGCTCGCGCGGGCCAAGGCCGCCGCGGAGGCCGCGCTGGCCAGGGCGGAGGCCGCGGCGGCGACCAACCCGCTGGGCAGCTTCACCGAGATCGCGGCGGCCGACGTCGAACTCGACAAGGCCATCGCGACGGCGGAGAGCCAGAAACGGCTGACCCAGCAGGTCGACCAGGCGCTGACCGCGGCGGCGGCGCAGGTGTCGTCGGCCGCCGACTTCGTCGCCACGCGCCGGGGCGCCGTCGAGGCCGAGGCGCGGACTCGGCTGTCCGAGGCGGAGCGACACCTCGACACGGCTCGGCAGCTTCGCGCGTCGGACCCGTCGCAAGCGCTGCGGCACGCGCAGACCGCCGCCGACCTGGGCTCGCGCGCGGCGGCCGCCGCGCAGGCCGACGTGCGGGCGTGGGAGACGCGCAGCGCGCCCTCGTCGTTCGGCGACAGCGCGGGTGCGGTCCTCGGCGGCATCCTGATCGACAGCGTGCTGCGCGGCGGGTTCGGCGCGGGCAGTCGCGGCGGACGCGGGGGCGGCGGTGGCCGCGGCCCCGGCTCGTTCGGCGGTGCGGGCAGTTCCCGGCGGATCGGCGGCGGCGGGCGGTTCTAGCGGTTCGGGTAAATCGGTTCGGTCGGCGCGAGTGATCGGATAGGCTGCGACCGCACTCCCGGTGCGCGGCCCGCGGTTACTTCACTGTAAATGAATCCGAACCGCTGGCCACTTCGATCTCGGGAGCCGAAACGTCGGATGTGCCCGGTGCGCAGGTAACGGTTACTTCCTAATCTATAGGTCGCGGGTTCGAGTCCCGCCCGCCCGAATCAGGGCGGTAGCTCAGTGGCAGAGCAATAGAAGATACCGTCGCCGACTCGCTGATCTCGGGCCGCATCCGACGTTTTCGGCTTCCCTTCCCGGAAGGGTTGAGGGTGTCCAAGTTCAACTTGTTCGGCGTCCGATCCGCGACCGGCTCGCCGGTCACCACTGAGCGCACCGCGTCCAGCCGCACCTATGAGGGTGGCGCCGGGTACGCGCGCGACGCGCGTGGCGAGCTGTTCCTGCTGGCGGTGTCGAACACGGTCGGCGAGAACACCTTCTACGAGCCCGGCGGCGATCGCGACGATCGGTACGCGCGGCTCGTCCACGACGCCACGCTCGCCGATCCTGAGTGGACCGCCCGGTTCCTGCGCTGGCTGCGCGCCGACGCGAACATGCGTACCGCGTCGCTCGTCGGTGCCGCCGAGTTCGCCAAGGCCCGTCTCGACGCGGGCGCGCACGGCATGTCCCGGCAGGTGGTCGATTCCGTCCTGCAGCGCGCCGACGAGCCGGGGGAGATGCTGGCCTACTGGATGTCGGTGCACGGTCGCGCCGTGCCCAAGCCGGTCAAGCGCGGTATCGCCGACGCGGCGACCCGGCTCTACGACGAGCGTGCCCTGCTCAAGTACGACAGCGACGCCCGCGGTTTCCGTTTCGGCGACGTCCTCGACCTCGTCCACCCGTCCCCGCGTGAGCCGTGGCAGGGTGACCTGTTCACCCACGCGCTCGACACCCGGCACGACCGCGACAACCCCATCCCCGAGCGGCTGGCGCTGCTGCGGGCCCGCGCGGACCTGATGGCCCTGCCGGTCGAGCGCCGCCGCGAGGTCCTGCGCGACGACCCCGCGCGGCTGCTGCGCGGCGCGGGCATGACGTGGGAGGCGCTGGCCGGGTGGTTGCAGGGGCCGATGGACGCGGCCGCGTGGGAGGCCGTCATCCCGACCATGGGTTACATGGCCTGCCTCAGGAACCTGCGGAACTTCGACCAGGCAGGCGTGTCCGACGAGGTCGCCGAGTCCGTTGCCGCGCGCCTCGCGGACCCGGCCCAGGTGGCCCGGTCGCGGCAGCTTCCGATGCGGTTCCTGTCCGCCTACCGCGCCGCGCCGTCGTTGCGGTGGGGGCACGCGTTGGACAAGGCGCTCACCGCGTCGCTGGCCAACGTGCCCGAGTTGGCTGGTCGGACGCTGATCCTGGTCGATACGTCCGGGTCGATGAACGGCAGTTTCAGCCGGGACGGTGCGCTGATGCGGTGGGACGCGGCGACGGTGTTCGGGCTCGCGCTGGCGATGCGCTGCCACCGCGCCGATGTGGTGTCGTTCTCCGACGGCTACTGGGGCGGATCGGGCACCAAGGAGTTCCGGCTGCGCCGCGGCGAGTCGCTGTTGCGGGCTGTCGAGCGGTGGAAGGGCGCCGGGTACTTCATCGGCGGCGGCACCGACACCCCCGGCGCGATCCGCAAGCACCTGAGCGCGCGCCACCACGACCGGCTGGTCGTCCTCACCGACGAGCAGTCGACCGGCGACGTCGGTGGCACCGTGCCGCGCGAGATGCCGCTCTACACCTGGAATCTCGCCGGGTACCGACTCGGCCACGCCCCGTCCGGCGGCGCGAACCGGCACACGTTCGGCGGGCTGACCGACGCGAGTTTCGCCCAGATCGGCCTGGTGGAGGCGGGCCGGGACGCTCGGTGGCCGTGGGAGTCCCACTTGGCTCAAGGCGGCTGCTGAGCGGACAATGCCTTGGCGCGGATCGTTCACGCGTGCGGCGACCCATGAGGGACAGTGACGCAAATGGCGACCAGAGTCCACCCCGGTGACCACGAGCGGTTCGAGATCGCGCGGGACAGGCTGGTGAACGGGTTCGTGAGCTGGGTCGTCGAGCGCGGCGCGGACGCGGACCCGTTCGTCGCCGAGGTCGCGCTGGACTACCGGTATGACGTGGCGGGGGAGTTCGGCGGGTGGGCGGCGCGGGATGTCCGCGTGCTGATGACCGACTGGTTCCCGTGCCGGGTGACGATGGCGCAGGCCGAGCGCCCGCGGGTGCTCGCCACGCTGCACGAGTTGGTCGACTTCCTGGCGCTGCGGTCTTCCGGCGACGAAGTCCCGGTCGCGGAGTTGCACACCGAGATCGACCGGCAGGCCGACGCGTTCGAGTCGGCGATGGTGGACGAGCGCAACTTCGGGCTCGCGAAGTTCTGGGCGACGCGGATGGCGGAGAACCTGGTCGATCCGCAGAACGAGGACGCCGTGCGCCGGTTCCTGACCGCGGTGGACGCGGGGGAGATCGCGGTCGACCAGGAGGTGCTGGCCGAGATCGACCGGCGCCGGTCGGATGATGACGCCGGGGACGCCGCCGCGCCGCCGCTGCCGTTGGTCCTCCTGGCCTCGACCGAGGAGCTGGTGGCCGCGGCGGCGGCGAGCCCGATGGCCGCCAGGGTGCACGCGTTCGTGACGTGGGTGGGTGCGGGTCGGGCGGCGACCGATGAGGCTCTCGCCGAGCTGGACGTCCCGGAGCTGCCTCTGGTGGTGGCCTGGGCCAAGGCCGGCCTTTTCGTTCGGGTCGAGGATGGCCAGTTCGTGCCGATCGAGAGTTCCGCGGGCTTCCTGGACCGGCCGCGGGATCTGTGGCAGCGGACGCTGTCGTCGTTCGACGCGGTGGGGCGCGCGGTGTGCCCGCCGACCGACGAGCACCAGGAGCCGATGGTCGCCGACGTGTTCCCGGCCGTGGTGTCGAGCCTCTGGCTGACCCTTTACACCTCGGGTGGCGCGCCCGTTCCGGTGGAGTTGCTGGCCGAGATCCACCGCGAGGTGATGGCAGGCCGGGTCGAGGACGGCCCGGTCACCGAGGCCCGCGAGCTGCGTTGGCGGCGCGACCTGACCAGGGTGATCGAGGTGCTGGAGTCGTTGGGGGCGTTCGACTCCGGCATGACCGACGACCCCGTCGCGCGGGAGCGGCTCAGCGAGTTGTCCGGGAATGACGAGCCGGACATGACGCTGGTCTGGTTGACGCCGCTGGGCATGTGGGGCGTCCGGGAGATCCTGCTGACCCACGGCATCGCCGCGCCCGCCGCCGACGAACTCGCCGGGGAGCCGATCGACGCGGTGGGTGCCGCGCTGCTGACCGCGCCGCCCGAGTTGGCCGAGGTGGGTCTGGCGGCGTGGGTCGAGGCGCGTGATCCCGGGGTGGCCTCGGTGGAGCTGGCGGAGTTCTGCGCGCGGGCCCCGTCGCCGTCGCTGCGGCTGCTCGCGCTGACCGGGCTGGCGCGGACCGGCGACCCCGGGGTCGCCGAGGCGCACCGGCTGCGGGCGGCGGGCGGGTTGGTCGGCGCGGTGGCCACGGCGTGGCTGGTCCGGCATTCCGCGCTGGACGACAAGGTGCCCAGCGAGGACGAGATGCTGCTCGCGTTCGTCGACAACTTCGCCGCGCTGCACGAGCACGACCTGCTCATCGACGAGCTGACTACCCTCCCGGTGCCCGACCAGCTCGGCTTCGTCCGGGTGCTGGTCCAGATCGAGCACGCCGACCGGTTCGACCTGCTCGACGTGATCGCCGCCGACCATCCTGACACCTCGGTGGCGAGCGAGGCCCGCGAGGCGCTGCGCGGCCTGTACGCCGCGGCAGGCCAGTGAAACTGTCGGTGGTCGCGGCTACCGTGGTCGGGTGCGGGTAGCGACCTGGAATGTGAACTCGGTCAAGCAGCGGGTGCCGCGGCTGCTGCCGTGGCTCGACCAGCGGCGGCCCGATGTCGTCTGCCTGCAGGAGACCAAGCTGGCCGACGACGCGTTCGCCGAGGTGCTCGGCGCCGAGCTCGACCGGCGCGGCTATGCGGCGGCGGTCAGCGGCGAGCCGCGGTGGAACGGGGTGGCGATCCTGTCCCGGGTGGGGCTGGACGACGTTGTGGTCGGGGTCGACGGCGCGCCCGGGTTCCCGCATCCCGAGGCGCGGGCGGTGGCCGCGACCTGCGGCGGGGTCCGGGTGCACTCGGTGTACGTGCCGAACGGGCGCGAGCCGGATTCCGAGCACTATCGCTACAAGCTGGCCTGGTTGGCCGCGCTGCACGAGGTGGTCCGGGCGGGTCCGGTGGCTGCGGTTGTGTGCGGGGACGTGAACATCGCGCCGACCGACGCCGACGTGTTCGACCCGGACGCCTATGTCGGCCAGACCCACGTCACCGCGCCGGAGCGGGCGGCGTTGGCCGAGTTGCGGGCGCTCGGCCTGCGCGATGTCGTGCGCGACCGGTGGCCGACCGAGCGGGTCTTCACCTACTGGGACTATCGGGCGGGCATGTTCCACAAGAACCTGGGGATGCGGATCGACCTGGTGCTGGCCACCGCCCCGGTCGCTGGTCGGGTGCGGGCGGCGTGGGTGGACCGGCACGCGCGCAAGGGCACCGGGCCCAGCGACCACGCCCCGGTGATCGTCGACCTGGACGAGGCGCCGGACGGGGACATCGGGCCGGTCGTGCCGCCGTCGTCGGCGCCCGCCGCCAAGCCGGGATCGGTGACGCTGCCCCAATCGCGGTGATCAGTCCACGAGGTAGCGGGTGACCGACAGCAGGGCGAGCGGATCGACGCCTGCCGGATCGGATTCCGTGGCCTGGCGCAGGTCCCGGATCAACGCCGCCCCATCCAACCCCGCGCCGATCATCACCAGCCGGGTCGTGTCGCCGTGGGCGTCGCGGTGGAAGCGGACCTGGGCGCCCACGGTGTGCAGGCGCAACCGCTGGTCCCCGACGACGACAACCCCCTTCATCCGATACAGCCCCGCCGGCCTTCCGTGCAGGAAGTCCATGAACCGCAACGGGTTCATCGGTTCCGCGCTGGTGAACTCGACACTCTCGTAGCCCGCGTGCAGATGCGGCTCGGGCTCGATCAAGTCCTCAAAGGACAGTTGGTGCCGTGCAGGCCGGTCGACCGGGTCGAACAGCAGGCCCGGGTCCACCCGCCCGTGCTCGGTCGCGACAACCGGCACGCCACCCGCGAGGTCCCGCACGAGCGCCAGCACCCGATCATGGGTGGCTACGCGGTCGATCTTGTTGAGTACCACCAGATCCGCGTACCGCAGGTGCTTGTCGAGCTGGGGATGCCGCTCGCGGGTCGACTCGAACTCGGCGGCGTCGACGACCTCGACCAGGCCGCCGTACCCGATATGCGGGTTGGTGCTGCCGAGCACGAGTCGGACCATCGCGGGCGGCTCGGCCAGACCGCTGGCCTCGATGACGATCACGTCGACCGGCGCGTCCGGCTTGGCGAGCCTGCCCAGCATCTCGTCCAGGTCCTCGACGTCCACCGCGCAGCAGAGGCACCCGTTGCCGAGGGTGACCATCGAGTCGACCTGGGCGGCGACGGTCATCGCGTCGATGTTGATCCGGCCGAAGTCGTTGACGATCACGCCGATGCGCAGGCCGGTCGTCGCGCGCAGGAGATGGTTGAGCAGGGTGGTCTTCCCCGACCCGAGGAACCCCGCGACCACCAGCACCGGAATCGTCACGGGTGCGATCGTAGTAGTCCGCCTGTTGACAGCGCGCTGTGCGCGGGGCCACAGTTTGGACCGGTCAAATCGAGGGTGAGAGCGCATGACGGTGACGGTGCGACAGGTGGCGGCGGACGCGGGCGTGTCCCGGCAGACCGTGTCCAACGTGCTCAACGCGCCCGCCCGCGTCGACCCGGTCACCCGCGAGCGGGTCGCCGAGGCCATCGAGCGGCTCGGCTACCGGCCCAACCGCGCCGCGCGCAACCTCAAGCTGCGCCGGGCCGGCCTGGTCGGCTACTGCGTCAGCCCCCGCTCCACGCCGAACCTGCTGATGGACGCCTTCCTGCACGCCTTCTGCACCGCCGTCGCGGACACCGGCAGGCACGTGCTGCTGTTCAGCGCGCCGCCGGGCGAGGCCGGGATCGGCGTCTACCACGATCTGGTCGCCGAGCGCGCGGTCGACGCCTTCGTGCTGTCGGACACCGTCGCCGACGACCCGCGCCACCGCGCGCTCGTCGGACGTGCCCCCGTGGTGTCCTTCGGCCGCGCCGACCTGGGCTCGTGGGTGGACGTCGACGGCGCTGCGGCGTGCGCCGAGCTGGTCACGGGCCTCGCCGCGCTGGGGCACCGCGAGATCGGGTTCCTCGGCTGGCGCGCGCCCGAGACCGCCGCGACGGCCGACCGCCGCGCGGGCTGGCAGCGCGCGTGCGCGGAACTGGGGCTCAACGGCCGCGTCGGGCTCGCCGACGACGACAGCGTGGCGGCGGGGGAGCGGGCCGCGGGCGCCCTGCTCGACGCCGAGTCCGCGCCCACCGCCCTCGTCGCGATCAGCGACCAGGTGGCGCTCGGCGCGCTCCAGGCGGTCACCGCGCGCGGCCTGCGTCCCGGCACCGATGTCGCGGTGACGGGGTTCGACGACACGCCGCTGGCGGCGGCCGTCGTCCCCGGACTGACCAGTGTCCGCCAGCCGCTCGACCTGATAGCCGCCGAACTGGTGCGGCTGCTGGATGACTCCGAAGACCAGGTTCTGTTGCGCGGCAAGGTGATCAGCCGGGCCAGCGCTCCCGTCCCCGTCGAGAAAGGCAGCTCATGAGGCGACCAACCCTGCTACTCCTGGCCGTGGCGACAGCCGCGGGCACCGTGCTGACCGGGCCGGTGGTGAGCGCCGAGCCTGATGCCCGGTCGCCCGAGTTATCGGAGACCACGCGCCTGGCCGACCGGCGGGCGCTCGTGGTCGGCGACCGGGCCTACACCATGGGCGACGAGACCGGCCTCTATCCCGCCACCGGCTGGCACATCCGCGGTGAGATGGGCGGCTTCTGGTCCCAGCCGATCAAGCTGCTCGACGGCCTGTGGCTGGGCATCGACGGCCAGTGGCTCGGCGGCCAGATCCCCGCGGCCCGCTACACCAAGGGCTTCGGCTACCAGCGGTTCGATTACACCGCACCGGGTTTGCGCGCGCAGCGCACGGAGTTCGTCCCCGATGGCACCCGCGCGACGCTCGTCGGGCTGACCGTGCGCAGCGAGCGCGCCCGCGAGGTGACGTTGTCGATGGACGCGCACTCCGAGCTGATGCCGAGCTACCCGTGGGGCTGGACGACGCCGAGCGCGGCCACCAACACCCCCGACACCGGCACGTTCACCGACAACGCGCTGCTGTTCCGCGACACCGGGAACGCGCGTGACTACGCAGCGGTCACCGGCAGTTCGCTGCGGCCCCAGGCGCACCAGCTCGGCGCGGGGTACCGCGGTCCGCAGGAGCCCGCGGTGGTCTGCCCCGCGGAGGGCACGGCACCGCCGCGCTGCGATGACTCGGCGTTCGGCAAGGGAACCGGCGGACGCCTGGACTATCGGCTGAGCCTGCAACCCGGCAAGGAGACCACCGTCTGGTTTGCGGTCGCGGGCTCCGACAACGGTGTCGGCGAGGCGCGCGCCACCTACGACCGAGTGCTGCGCGACCCGGAGAAGTTGTTGCGCGACACCATCAAGGCCCGCTCGGACGTCGGCCGCAACACGGTTGTCGACCTGCCGGGCGACCGGCTGCTGGAGCGCAGTGTCGAGTGGAGCAAGCAGAACCTGGCCGACTCGGTGCAGGAGGCGCGCGACCTCGACATCCGCGACGTGGACGAGGGCCGGGCCTACCCGCCCGCGAAGGGCGTCGTGGCCAAGGCGCGGTGGCTCGCGGCCGGATTCCCGGACTATCCCTGGATTTTCGCCACTGACGGCGAGTACACCGCCTATGCCGCGGTCGCGGCCGGACAGTTCGACATCACCAAGGACCACCTGCGCGCGCTGCGCGACGTGAGCGATCTGCTCAACGACCGCAGCGGCAAGGTCGCGCACGAGGTGGTGCCGACCGGCGATGTCTACTTCGGATCGAACACCGACGCGGGAAACACCGACGAGACGGTGAAGTTCCCCAGCATCGTGGCCCTGCTGTGGCGCTGGACCGGCGACGACGCGTTCCGCGACGAGCTGTACGACTTCGCCGTGCGCAACCTGCGCTACGCCGAGCGCACCCTCGACGCGGACGGCGACGGCTGGCTCGAAGGGCTCGGCAACGTCGAGCGATCCGGTATGGGTGAAGAGAAACTCGACAGCACGGTGTACTTCATCCGCGGCCTGCGCGACCTCGCCGACCTCGCGACCAGCAAGCGCGACACGGCCACCGCCGAGTGGGCCAACGCCAAGGCGGCGGGCCTGGAGCGCCGGTTCGAGGCGCAGTGGTGGGTCGGCGGCGACGCGGTCGCCTACGCCGAGTCGGTGGACGACCCGGCGAACCCGGCCAACGACAACGCGCCCGTGTTCCAGCGGCACTGGACCGGCGTGACCCCGATGGAGGCCGAGGTCGTCCGTCCTGATGGGACGGTCGGCCCGCTCGCCGCGAACGGTACCGCCGCCCTGGCGCAGCGTGAGAAGGCTTGCTACACCGGCGAATTCGGTCTCTTCCACACCGGCTCCGGCCCGACCTCGGCGCCCGGCGGCAACAAGGGCCCGTCGTGCGACTCCGTGGTGTCCACTGTGGTCAGTGAGAGGTCCACGTTCTCGCTCAACACCGCGGTGATGGCCGTGGCCGAGGGCAACTACGGCAGGCTCGGCCCGAACCAGCAGGGTATTTACACCAAGGGGAACGCGCGCATCCAGCTCGACCCCAGGGTGTGGGAGACCCCCGGCGCCATGCCGGAGATCGCGCCGTCGCCGGACTTCGTGGCCAACATCGACCGGCCGTTCTACGACCGCTCGATGAACCTCCAGGCGTGGGGTACCTACGGTGTGCTGTGGCCGGTGGTGCACCAGCAGCTCGGTGTGTCCCCGGATCTCGGCCGCGACCGGCTCTCCGTGCTGCCGCAGGTTCCCCAGGGGCAGCACAGGATCGCGGGCCGTGACATCCAGGTTGGCGAGGGCGCAGTGGCCGTCTCCGCCAGCGCGACCGGTCGGGTCTGGCGCACCGAGGTGCGCTGGGACGGGCCCGCCGTCGAGTTGACCGTGGGCGCGGTTCTCCCCGCCGACGCTCGCATTGCGACAGTCACGGTGAACGGCGCCCCCGCCGTGTACCAGGCTGTGCGGACCGCGCGGGGCCTGGAGGTGCGGGTGGCCAGTCGCGCACGATCCGCCGACGTGGAGATCCGCGTCCGGTAGACCTCCCGCCGTGTCCTGGAGGGGCATCTCCGGGACACGGCGGGTTCCTGGCTCACGTCCGCTTCGGTGGCGTCGCGTTCTCTTCGAGCAGCCGGACGAAGCCGAGTTGGCGATCGGTGAGCATGCGGTACAGGCTGGCGAGCGTGGCGCAGGGCCAGGGAACCGCGCAGGTCGAGCAGTTGTCGCCGCGCTGGGTGTTGCCGTGTTCGGTGACCATCTGGCGGATGACGAGGCCCAGGTCCTCGATGGCCGAGCGGATGACGCCGCACTGTTCCTCGGTCCACGGCTCGTCTTTGTCCACGATGTACTCGACGGTTTCGACGTGCTCGTAGAGCAGGCTGCACAGCAGGGCGCGGGCTTCGGCGGCGACTGGGGGGAGTGTCTGTGGTTGGGTCATGACGCTCACACAAGTGGTACCCAGACGGTAAAAGAATAATCCAATCGAGTGAAGATTCCCATCCCCACACGGGCAATCACTTTACTGGTACCCATGGACTACCGCGAACCCACGGTCCGCAGCCGCGAGTTGGGCGACGGAATGCGCAGGGCGATGAAGGGTGCCGGTCTGAACGGCAAGCAGACCGCCGCGAAACTGGGCTGGTCGGACAGCAAGTTGTCCCGGATGCTGTTGGGCGCCCGGGGAACGTCCGAAGTGGACGTCGCCTCGTTCCTGGGCGTGTGCGGGGTGAAGGGCAAGGAACGCGCGAGGCTGCTGGACCTGTGCCGGGAGCAGCATTCGCGAAGCTGGTTCCAGCAGTACGGCTCCCGCCTCCCCAAGCAACTCCGCACCCTGGTCGACCACGAGGACCAAGCCCTGACCATGGCCGGGTTCGAGTCGGTGTTGATTCCGGGGCTGTTGCAGACCGGCGACTACGCCCGCTCGATCATTCGCCGCAACGCGAACTTGCCGCCGGACGAGGTGGACGAGCGGGTGATCGCCAAGCTCGCCCGGCAGCAACTGCTGAGCCGGGACAAGCCGCCCCACTGCACGTTCTACGTGCATGAGTTCGCCTTCCGGTTGCCGGTCGGCGGCGCGGCCGTGATGTCCGAGCAGTTGCACTACTTGCTGCGTATGTCCGTTCGTCGCAACGTGACCCTGCGGGTGGTGCCAGCCAGTTTCGGCGCGCACGCGGCGATGGCTGGGACCTTCAGGCTGATGGAGTTCCCCACCTTCAAGCCGATCGTGTACCTGGACAGCGAGACCTCCAGCCTGTTCCTGGAGCGACCCGAGGAAATTGCCGCCTACCAGGGCATCTTGGCGGCCCTGGCTGACACTGCCCTGAATGAGGGACAATCGACAGAGCTGATTGCCACACTGGCAACCGAGCTCTACGCGGATCGAGAGGACAACGATGAACGTGCGTGAGCCGGGCGGTCTGACCGGGATCGCCTGGCGCAAGAGCAGTTTCAGCTCGGCCAACGGCAACTGTGTCGAGATGGGGTGGCGCAAGAGCAGTTTCAGCTCGGCCAACGGTGACTGTGTCGAGGTCGCGCCCATGGTCGCGGGCGTCGCGGTCCGGGACTCCAAGCAGAACGACGGGCCGACCCTCGCCTTCCCGCAGACCGACTGGCGGGCCTTCCTCACCGACCTCGCCTGACCGCGAAGCCTGACCCACGACCCCTGGCCGCGGTGCGATCGCGAACGATTTCCCGGCGGCGCGCCTGAACGGTCGGTTCCGACCAACGCTGTCGTCCGGTCGGGATACGATCCCCGCGGCCAGGGAGAGTGCGCATGACTGTGGGGCACAAGACTGTGGGGCAGTGGACGGTGGGGCAGCGAGCGGCGCGAATCAGCCGCCGGATCTTCGGCAGGCGTGGGCGCGAGTCGGCGAGCTTCGGCGCGGCGGCGCTCGGCGTCCTGCTGCTGGCGGGCGCGGCCCTCGGCACCGGGATCGCCCGCACCGCCGTCGAGGTCTCCGACGGCCTGACCTGGCTCGGCGACGACGAACGCGGCGAGGTAGTGCAGGTCAACCCGGCGTCCGGCAAGCCGGAGACGCGCCTAGCGGTCGCGGGCGGCGACGCCCAGCTCGACATCATCCAGCGCGACGGCACCCTGGTCGTGCTCGACCGGCGCACCGGGCAGATCACCGTGATCGACCTGTCCACCCTGCTGGCCAGCGGCCGCAGGCAGGCGCCCGCGGGCGGCACCAGCAAGGTCCTGCTGGCCGCGGGCCGCCTCTACATTGTCGACCGCGCGAACGGCTCGGTCGCCAACGCCGACCCGGTCACCCTGGTCGACCTCGGCCCGCCGTGGCTCGCCGGGCAGCCGCTCGCCGACGCCGTGGCCGACGAGGACGGCCTGCTCTGGGTGGTCGACCACGGCGGCAACCTGCGCGCCCTGGAATGGTCAGACGACGACCGCAAGTTCGTGGAGCGCTCGAACCGCTCGGTGTCCGGCGCGGGCCCGCGTACTGTGCTGGTGCCGCACCGCCAGGGCGTCACCCTGCTGGGTCTGGAAGGCGGCGTCGTCCTGCGCGACGGCACCGGCCAAGACCTCACCGCCACCACCGGCAGGCAGCCGGGCGAGGTGCTCGCCGCGCAGACCAGCCCCTCCGAGCTGACCCCCGCGTCGATTCCCGACGCGGGCACCGTCGTGCTGGTCGCGGGCGACCAGGTGCTGCGGGTGGACGTGGCGAGCCTGGGCTGTGCGCGGCCCGGCCGCCCGGCGGTGTTCCACGACCGGATCTACGTCCCGTGTCTCGGCGCGGGGAAGGTCGTCGTGCTCGACCGGTCCGGCAACCGCGCGGGCCCCGACGTGCGCACCACCGGCACGGGCGATCCGCAGCTCGTGTTCGACGACGGCAAGCTGTTCATCAACACCCCGGGCGCCGAGCAGGGCGTGATAGTCGACGCGGACGGCACTACCCGGTCGGTGGTGATCCGCAGCCCCGAGTTGCAGGTCACCGACCCGGACCGGTCGCCGCCGCCGTCGCCGCCGAGCCCGCCGCCGCCGAACCCGAACGAGCCCACGCGCACCCGGCCGAACCAGCCGCGCCCGTCCGCGTCGAACCCACCGCTCGGCCCGGAGAGCAGCGGCCCGGGCACCCCGGTGACCACGACGTCGGAACCGCGAGCGGGGTCCGTGCCTGGCCGCCCGCCCGGCGTGTCGGTGTCGCTGGTGTCGCGGGACGCCTCGGCTGTCGTGGTGACGGTCAACTGGGGCGCGTCCGCCGACAACGGCGCGCCGATCACGGGGTACGCCGTGGCGGCCACCGGCGGTTTCGCGGGGTCGACCCTGTTCAAACAGGTCACCGGCACCTCGACGCAGTTCTCGATTCCGTGCGCGGGCAGCCAGTTCTGCCTCAACGGCAGGCTCGACGTCACGGTCACGGCGACCAGCCAGGCGGGCGCGGGCACCGCGGGCACCGCCGCGTGGAGCGTCCCGCCCGCGGGCGGCACCACCACGGTCGCGCCGCCCCCGGTGACCACGACACCCCCGCCTCCAGTGACCACCACCGCGCCGCCGCCACCGCCGGTGACCACCACGCCGCCGCCGCCACCCCCGCCGCCGCCGCCCGCGAGCGTGCCGACCGCGGGTGCGGTGGTGATCACGGGTGTCGCGCCGGGCAGTTACGAGCGCAGGCTCACCCTCACCCCGCCCGCGGACTGGGCGGGCCACGACGGCGCGTGCGAGGTCGTGAACAAGACATGGGATTACACCGAGTCGATCTCGTGCTCGGCGACGTCGGTGACGATCAGCGTGGATGAGGGCGGCAACCAGATCGTGGTCCGCGCGCACGCCCGCGACGGCAGCCGATCGGTCGACTCGGCCCCCCGGAGTGTCTTGCAGCGGCCCGAAACCGAGCCCTGCCCGGGCGGCAGGATCTGCCAGCAGCCGCGGGTGGCCAACGAACTGTCGTCCGGCCCGATGGTCGGCGTGGGCATCGGACTGCTCGCCACCGCGCTGCTGCTGCGGGCAGGCGGCCGACGCGAAGACGGGGAGACCGACGACTCGTGACGACCATGACGGGCCCGGCGATCGGCGAGCACGAGATCGCCGCGTTCCGCACCCTGCACGGCCGCGTCGGCGACGCGGTGGAGACCGCGCTGCGCGGCAAGCGGTCGGTGATCGACCTGGTGCTGGTGTCGATGTTCGCGGGCGGCCACGTGCTGCTGGAAGACGTGCCCGGCACCGGAAAGACCACGCTGGCGCGGGCCGTCGCCGGCGCCCTCGGCGGCCTGTCGCGGCGGGTGCAGTTCACCCCGGACCTGCTGCCATCGGATGTGACGGGCACCTCGGTGTACGACCCGCAGACCGGGCAGGTGCGGTTCCGGCCGGGTCCCGTGTTCGCCAACGTCGTGCTGGCGGACGAGATCAACCGGGCCGCCGCGAAGACGCAGTCGGCGCTGCTGGAGGTCATGGAGGAGCGCACGGTCACTGTGGACGGTGTCGGGCACACGGTGCCGGACCCGTTTCTCGTGGTGGCCACACAGAACCCGATCGACCTCGACGGCACCTATCGGCTGCCCGAGGCCCAACTCGACCGGTTCATGCTGCGCACGTCCATCGGCTACCCGGAACTCGACCAGGAGCTCGACGTCCTGCGCCCCGGCAGCGGCGCGGGTGCGGTCGGTGCGGTGCCCACGGTGACCAGCCCGCAGCAGGTGGCCGACTACGGCCGACGGTTGGCCACCTTGCACGTGGCCGACCCGATCCTGCGCTATATCACCGAACTGGGCGCCGCCACCCGCGCGGACTCCCGGCTGCGGTTGGGCGCCAGCACCCGCGGCCTACGCGCACTGGTGCGCTGCGTGCAGGTCTACGCCGCCGCCCAGGGCCGCCACTTCGCCATCCCCAGCGACGTCCAACGCCTCGCGCCGCCGGTCCTGGCGCATCGGCTGGTGCTGACCCGGGAGGCGCTGCTCGCCGGGGGAACGACGGATGAGGTGCTGACCGAGGTGGTGGCGACCGTCGAGGTACCCCGCCCGACACCGTGATGGCCTGCCCCCGGTCCGGGCTGGAATGGGCCGAAGAGTCCTTTGAGGACAGTATCGGCTTCGGTGCCGTGGTCCGCCCGGGTTGGCTGGTCCCTTGGGGGCGGCGTGCTGAGTCACGATCCCGTCCGGCTGCCGTTGAGTCCTTTGAGGACAGTGTTGGCTTCGGTGCCGTGGTCCGCCCCGGTCGGCTGGGTCCCCTGGGGGCGGCGTGCTGAGTCACGGTCCCCGTCCGGCTACCGTTGAGTCCTTTGCGGACAGTGCGCGGGCGGTGTCGGGATGAGCCGGGTGCGGCCGACCGCGCGGGGTGTGGGCGCGCTGGTGCTCGGGGTCCTGCTGACCACCCTGGGGCTGTGGTGGCGCTACCCGGGGCCTGCCGCGCTCGGGATCGCGTTGACCCTGATTTCCTTGGTGGGGCTCGGTTCCGCGTTGCTCGCCGCGCCCGTGTCGCCGACCCGGACCGTCCGGCCGCGCACGGTCCACCGGCTCGGCGTCTGCACCGGCACACTGGAGATCACCAGCGTCAGCAGGCGGCTGCCGGTGCTGCTCGACGGCACCGACGAGGTCGCCGGTGAGCCCGTCGCCGTGGAGATTCCGTTGTTGGGGCCGGGTGAACGGGTCAAGGTCGAATACCGCATCCCCACCGAGCGGCGCGGCGTGCGGCGGGTCGGTCCGCTGACCCTGCGCCGCCGCGGCCTCGCAGGTCTGGCCGAGTCGCGCACGAGCGTCGGCGAGATCATCGAGGTCCGGGTCGTGCCGCGCGTGTTACCCGTGCGCGGACTGCCCCCGGGCGCGCGCCGCGGCCAGATCGGCGCCGACGAGCGCGTCGAACGCGGCGGC
The DNA here is from genome assembly GCF_052390155.1 of Actinokineospora sp. NCBI lineage: Bacteria > Bacillati > Actinomycetota > Actinomycetes > Pseudonocardiales > Pseudonocardiaceae > Actinokineospora > Actinokineospora sp. Next base: position 51,122 of record NZ_JBQTHF010000032.1, read on the forward strand.
ACCGACCTGGTCGGCCTCCGCGAATACGTCCCCGGCGACGACCTGCGCCGGCTGCACTGGGCCACCAGCGCGCGCACCGGAACCCTGATGATCCGCGAGGACGCCGACCCGGCCCGCCCCCACCTCGCCGTCCTGCTCGACGACCGCGCCGAGAGCTACCCGCTGGCCCGCCAGTTCGAGGATGCGGTCGAGGTCGCCGCCTCCTTGGTCAATGCCGCCCTGGCCGACGGCCATCCGGTGCGCCTGCTGTCGTCCTCCGGCACGGTGGACGTCGAGGTCCCCGGCGGCGCGGCCGACGCCGACGCCGGACCGGTGCTCGCCGCCCTCGCCGACCTCCAGCCCACGGCCACGTCCGGCACGCAGTCGGTGCCCGCACGGGACCTCGACGTCGTGGCCCTGGTGTCCGGCACGGGCGCGGAGTTGTCGCCGCTGCTGCTGGAGGCAGGCCGCGCGTCGGTCGGCGTGCTGCTGTTGGTGGACGCCGATGCCCCGACCACGGTATCGGCGATGGGCACCGTGCTGGTGCTGCGCGCCCCCACGGCCGAACCCCTCCTGCACGCCTGGGACACGGCGGTAGCCCGATGACCCCGCCCCGCCGATCATCCGCCTGCCGTGTGCCAAGGTCCGTTTCTCGGCCGACGGCGGCCAGATGAGCACGCAGCGCGGTTCGTCGGCGATGCGCCGGTCGAGCGTTGACGGCACTCCCATCGGCGCGGCGCCAACGTTTGCGGGGGCGCGATGAGTGTGTTGCGGGCCGGATGGTCGGTGGCCCTGCTGGTCCTGGCCTCGATCCCACTCGCGACGGGATGGGCGGGGGGCTTGGCCTGGGCGTTCTTCGCGGGAGCCGTGGCGGTCGCGTTCGCGGGCGTGATCGCCGCGCGAGCCGCGAGACTGTCGAGTGAGTTGATCTTGTTCGGTCTGGTCGTGCTCGGCCTGCTCGGCGGCTACCTGGTCGCGCGGAGCGCCATCGCGGGCGGGCCGATCGAAGTACTGCGCGACTCGGTGCCCCGGCTGCTGACCGCCGCCCGGCCCGCGCCACCCACCCCGGACCTGCTGATGCCCGGCGTCCTGCTCGCCTTCTGTGTCGCGGTGGTCGTCGCCGTGTCGGTGGCGGGGGGCAGCCGCGCGCTGGTCGCGCCGCCCGCTGGGGCTGTCGTGCTCTACACCGCGGGCGCGCTGCTCACCGCCGGTCGGGCCGACCCGCGCGGCCTGGTGGCGCTGGCGGTTGTCGTGCTGGCGACGGCCGGGTGGGTGCTCATCGACCGCGCGGAGACGGTCAAGCGTGCGCCGGTCGGGCCGGCAGTCGCCGTGCTGTCCGTGCTCGCCGCCGCCGCGCTGATTGCCGGCGTGCTGCCGAATCGCGACGCGTTCGAGCCGCGCGAGCTGGTTCAGCCGCCCGTGACCGACATCGCCGTGGCCAACCCGCTACCCCGGCTGGCGGCGTGGGCGGGCGCCGCCGACACCGAACTGTTCCGGTTGCGCGGCCCCGAATTACCCGTCCGCCTCGTCGCCCTCGCCGACTACACCGGCGCCGCCTGGCAGGCGTCCTCGCTCTACGGCCCGCTCGGCGCCGTCGCCCCGCCCGACCTGCCGCAGGGCGGGCGCGTGCAGCGGGCCGAGGTCGAGGTGACCGTCGGCGCGCTCGACGGAAGTTGGCTGCCCACAATGGGAACGCCGACATCCACCAGCCTCGGCGACGTCCTCGTGGACCCCGATTCCGGCTCACTGGTGCTGCCGCGCGGCCTCGCCCCCGGCCTGACCTACGACCTGAGCGGCACCGTCGACCGCCCGAGCGACGACGACCTGGCGGGCGCCGCCGTGCCGGGCGGCCCCGGAATCCGGCGCTACCTCGACCTGCCGAACCTCCCCTTCACCCTCGCCTCCTACGCGCGCCAGAGCATCGCCAACGCCCGCACGCCGTACGAGCAAGCTGTTGCGCTGGAACAGGTTGTGCGGATCGACCGCACCCCCGACGCCTCGGCGCCGGTCGGCTCGTCCTACGCGCGCGTCGAGCAGTTCCTCTTCGGTCCGGCGGGCGATCCGGGCGCGGGCAAGGGCACGGCCGAGCAGTTCGCGACCGCGTTCGCCGTGCTGGCGCGCGCGGTCGGCCTGCCGACCCGGGTCGTGGTCGGGTTCCAGCCCGTGCCCGAGGGCCCGGACGGCTACCGCGTGGTGCGCGGGATCGACGCCACCGCGTGGCCGGAGGTGTACTTCGCGGGCTGGGGCTGGGTTCCGTTCGACCCGGTGTCTGGAACGGACAGTGGCCCGAGCGCCGCGTCGAAGCGGGAAGTGCTCAACCGCTTGGCATCCACCACGGCCAAACCGTCCACACCCGCGCTCGCCGGGCCGCCGCTGGTGGTGCCGACCACGCCACCGCAGGTCGACGCCGCGCCCGCGCCGGTCGCGTCCCGGACCTGGATTCTGCTGCTCGGTGTGGCCGCGCTACCGGTGCTGGCGCTCATAGTGTTGGCCGTCCTGCGAGCCGCACGACGCGCACGACTGCGCCGCGCGGGGGCGCCGGGGGCGTGGGCGTATGTGCTGGATCTGTTGCTGCTGGCCGGAAGGCCGCCCGCGCGGCACCTCACGGCCCCGGATGTCGCCGCCCTCGCACCCGACCCCGCGCGCCGACTCGCGGATTTGGCCGACCGGGCGGCATTCGGTCCAGACCCAGCGCCCACCGAGGACGCGTGGCGGTTGGCGCGGCAGGTGCGGGCGGCGCTGCGTCGGATGGTGCCGTGGTATCGACGGATCTTCTGGGCGGTCGACCCGCGTCCGTTGTGGCGCCGCTAGTGGTTGCGACCGGAGATCCACCGAGACCCCCGGCGAATCTCCGGTCGTGACCACTAGTTTCGGATCGCGCACACGCGCGCTGACGCGCCGCGCTGGGTGGCGGGGTCGTCCAGGCCGATGGCGACGAGTTGGTAGCAGTACTGCTTGATCTTAGGGTCGAGGTCGGCCACCAGGTGGCTGGTCACCCCGGCCGCGATGCTGGTCACCGGTTCCGGCTTGGCGTTCTGCGCGGTGACGTCGTAGAGCACGAACTGCGCGCGTCCGCCGGTCGGGTCCGACCAGAACACCTCGATGCTGCTTCCGGTGTCCGCCAACCGGTTCAGCACTGGCGCGATCTTCGGGTCGCCGCCCTGCGGGATGCCCGTCGCCGTGGTGGTCGTCGGTTCGACCGTGGTGGTGACGGTAGTGGTGGGCGGAGCGGCGGCGGGCTCGCCGCCCCGGTTGGTGAGCACACCGATCGCCACGCCCGCGACGACGGTCACGATGGCCGCGACGGCGAACACCAGGCCGCGCCGCGGTTTCGCTTGGGGGGCAAGGGTTTCGTGCGCCCGCCGGTCGGTTGGGTCCGAATCGGACAGATCCCAGTCGGGGTCCGGTGGCGCGAAGTGCGCAGGCGCGCGGACCGGCGCGGCCACCGGCTCGACCGGCGGCAGATACGGTTCGGCGGCGGCAGGCCCGAAGTCGGGCAGCACGGGCCCGGCGGCGTGCCGCACCGTCAACTCCGCCAGGTTCCCCGTCATCGTGCCGCGCGGTTCGTCGGTTTTCGTTGGTGGCGCCGGAAGTTCCGGCTCTAAGATGGGCTCGGGCGGCCGCGGCCCGAAGTCCGGCACCGACGTCGGTCCGTCCGAGAAGCGCTGGGTGTGGTCGGGCCGCGGCGCCATCGCGGTGGCCTCATCGTCCACAGTGGACGAAACGGCGGTTGGTTCCCACTCGCGTGTGCCCACTGTGGACAGTGCGGAGCGCAGCGCGGCGGCGTCGGGGAACCGGCGTTCGCGCTGCTTGTGTAGGCACCGTTCGATCACCGCTGCCAACTCCGGCGGCACGTCCGGCCGGGTCAGCCCGCGTGGCTCGGCCGAGCGGATTCGGCCCAGGTACGGCAAGACGGTGTTCTCATCGGGATTGTCCGACGCGAACGGCGGCACGCCTTCCAGCAGGGTGAACAGGGTCGAGCCGAGCGACCACAGATCGTCGGCCGCCGCGGGCGCCCCACCGTCGATCATCTGCGGCGCGGCATGCCGATAACTCACCATCTGCAGCGATGCCGAATGCCCCGCGTCCGCCCCGCGCGCGATCCCGAAATCGGCCAACACATAGGACGTCGGCAACACCAGAATGTTCTGCGGCTTCACGTCCCGGTGCAGAAACCCTTGCCCATGCGCGAAAGCCAGCGCGTCGGCCACGGCCATCCCGGCGGCCACCACCTCGGCCACCGGCAGCGGACCGTGCTCGCGCAGTCGGTCGTGCAGCGAACCGAGGTCGTAGAACTCCATGACGATGCACGGGCGCCCGCCCGCGACGGTGCCGGTGTCGAGCACGGTGATGATGTGCGGGTGCTGGCGGCCGAGCCGGACGGTGATCTCCAACTCCCGCCGGAAACGCGCCAGCGTCGCCGGATCGTCGACCTGCAACACCTTGACCGCCACATCGCGCCCCAGGCCGACCTGCCGGGCCCGGTACACGGTGCCCTCGCCCCCCTGGGCGATCAGCCGAAAGTCGCGATAGCCGGGCAAACTCAACTCGGCAGCGGTGGTGGCGGGTTCCGGGGCGGACGTGGGCTTCGGCCCCCAGGCGAGCAGGTCGTCAGCGTCCCCCTGCCCGTCCACCAAGGTCCGCCCATCTGCCTGGCACCGCCCGCCGCGGTGCTTTCCCGCCGCATGGTAACGGCCAGGTCAGCCGCGCGGGACCAACTCCACCACGCCCACCGCTTGAGCCTACTGGCGACCGTGCCCGCCCACCCAAAGCCCCGCCCACCCAAAGCCCCGCCCACCCAAAGCCCCGCCCACCCAAAGCCCCGCCCACCCAAAGCCCCGCCCACC
>NZ_JBQTHF010000033.1:0-9045 GCF_052390155.1 Actinokineospora sp.
GCGCGCCGCTGGGGCGCCTCCCCGGGCGGGGTGTTGGGCCACCGCCGGGGGGGGGGGGGGGGGGGCGGGGGGGCCCCGCCCCCCACGGCCGTCACTTCATCGGCTGACAGCACGAACATCCCGAGCACGAACAGCTACTCGTGCCGCCGGACGCGCCGGTCTCGGGCAGCGCGGTCACGTCGCGCATCGAGGTCACCTCGATGTCGTCGAACCGCAGGTCATCGATCTCGAACAGGGTGTCCCGCATGTGATCACTCATCCTTCTCGCTACTCCGGTCCGCGGGGTGCGGGGAGCTGGGAGCGCCCTAGTGGCAGCAGGTAGACCAGCGCCTCGTCCACGCCGTCGAGGCCGAACACGTCGTTGGCCACGTCGTCGTAGAAGCCGCCGACCATGCCGAGCGACAGCCCGGCGGCGGCCGCGACCAGGGCCAGGTTCTGCGCCAGGTGCCCGGCCTCGGTGAAGCCGAACCGCAGGCCCCGCAGGCCGTAGCGGGCCCGCAGGCCGCCGAGATCGACGGACAGGCCGAGCACGGCGGGCACCGCGGACAGGTCGGTGCCGCCCCGCTCGACGCCGTTCTCGCCGAACCACATCGACATGCCGGCCAGGTCGGTCTGCGCGGGCAGCGGGCCGGTGCGCGTGAGCGTCCGGGTGACCTCGTCAACCAGGTAGCGCCCGGGGTCGACGCCCGCGATGTCGCGCACGAGCACCGCCAGCCGCGCGGCGTAGGCCAGACCGGCGCTCGGGTAGGGCCTGCGCGGGTGCGGCGAGCCGTCCAGGGCGTGCACCGGGTTGTCCGGCAGCGACGCCTGGGCGGTCCACAGCACGGTGGCCAGGTCGGCCGCGGTGATCGGGCCGCCGAGGACGCCGCGGCCGGTGGCCCGGCGGTGCAGCGCCTCGGTCAGCGGCACCGTGAGCGGCGCCGGACCGGGCAGCGCGACGGGCACGTCCCGCGGGGTGGGCACGCGCGGCCGGTCGGTGACCGCCATCGGCGTCTGGCCGGGCAGACCGGGTCGGAACCGGCTGGCCTCCAGGTAGCGCCGGTCGGCGGCGGTGACGCCGTCGGCGAAGAACGGCTCCGGGCCGCGCGGGGCCAGCGCCGACGCCGCGACCAGCCAGCACAGCGTGCGCTCCTCGTCCGGGGACAGGCCGATGCGGTTGAGCAGCAGGTGCAGGTGCGAGCCCCACACGCCGAGCCAGTAGCCCGCGGCGGGGCTCGACGCGTCGCCCTCGACGGCCCGGCGGGTGCGGCGGACGCTGTTGGTCCAGCGGGTCAGCACGTGGCCGCGGGTGCGCGCCACCCGGTCCCAGCGGGCGTCGAAGGCAAGCGCGCGCGGGGTGAACAGCCCGTCGGCGATGCGGTGCGAGGCGAGCGCGGGCATCAGGGTCGTCTCGGGCGCGTGCCGCCAGGCGGCGCCGTGCAGCCGCAGCCAGGAGCCCGCGGCCCGGCGGTCCAGGCCGAGCGCGAGCGCGGTGGCCATGACCAGTTCGGCGGCGGCGGTCAGCTTGGCGCTGGGGCTGTCGGCGGCGGCGAGCACGGTCAGCGCGAGTTCCGACGACCGGCAGAACGAGTCCTCGGCGTGCGGCAGCGCGGCCGGGCCGCCGTAGCGCTCGGTCTCGGGCTCGTAGGCGACCTCGCGAACGGCGCCGTGCGGGTGGTCGCCCGGGTCGCCGGGGAGCACGGGGTGGTCGGCCTTGGCGACCAGCCGGGCGAGGTCGGCGCGCAGCGCGCGGACCGTGCACCAGTCGGCGCCGCGGACCCGGACGCGCAGGTGGGGGCCGCGGTCGCGGTAGCGCAGGAAGTACCAGTCGGCGATCAGCCCGGACACCCGCAGCCCGTCGAGCAGCGGGCCGACAGTGCGCGCCAGGAACTCGTCGACGTGCTCGGTCCGCCACGCGAGGTGGCAGTGCAGGCCGGTCCACGACCGGGTCCGCGTGAGCCGGGGTTCGGCGGTGCGGGTCATGGCAGCTCCTTCACCGGGGTCAGGTCGTAGCCGACACCGCGGGTTCGCGGGCGGCCTGCCAAGAGCAGGTAGAGGAAGTCGTGGCCGGGCGGGGCGTGCGCGGCGGCCTCCAGTTCGGGCTCGCGCACGCTCCGCGCTGGCCTGCAGAACAGCCCGGCCCTCGCGGCGGCGGCGCAGATCCGCTGGCCTGCGGCGCCTGCCGCGCGCAGCAGCGCGGGGTAGGCGTCCTGGCCGCGCTCGGCGACGGCCGCGGCCACGTCGGCGGTGATCACCCAGGCCACGTTCATCCCCGTGACGTCGATCTGGGTGCGCGGGTAGGTGAACGCCGCCTGCACGGCGGCGGTGGCCGCGGCGGGCTCGACCAGGCGCAGTGGGTGCGGCGCGTACCAGCCGCCGGCGAGTCCGTCGACGCCGCGCACGGCGATCCGGTGCCGCAGCGGGCTTTCGGGCACCGCGTCGGCGAGCAGGCGCAGTGCGCTCGCGGGCAGTGGCCGCGGGTCGGCGGCGAGTCCGCGCGGGCCGATACCCGAGCTGCGCCACGGCGAATCCGTTGTCGAGCGAAGGTTTCCCGATCCCGTGAGGGCGACACCATCGGCGTCCAGGTCGGCGATGAGTCCGAAGTGGATAGCGGCGTCGGCGAGCGCCTGACCCAGGTGTCCGGTCTCCAGTTCCGCCAGCGCGACGGCCAGGTCGCCGTAGCCAGGGGGAAGACGGTCGGCGCCGCGGTCGAAGTCGAGCCGGGCGGTGTCGCCGACCGCGGGCACACCCGGGCCGGACAGCGTGCGGCGGACCGGGTCGACCACCCAAGCGCCCGCGGGGGTGCGCAGCCGCACGCGCACCGGGTACGCCGCGCGCGGGGACGGGTAGGCGCGGTGGTCGTTGGCCGCGTTCCACGGCTCGAACCGCTGGGGCGTCAACACTTCCAGCAGCAGAACGGCCAGCGCCGCGCCGAACGGGCCGCCGTCGGCCAGCACCGAGATCGGCGCGCCCGCGGGCAGCGGCGCGGCGCGGCCGGGAAGTCCACTGTGGACCGACTTCCCGTGGCTGTGGGCGTACGCGGCGGCCGTCATGGGAACGGATGGGGGTGCGGGGACAGGGACGCGGGCTCCAGCGGCGCGGGCAGCCTGCCGAGTTCGGCGGGCACCTCCAGCAGCCGGTGCAGGCCCGCGGTGCGCCTGCGCAGGTGCCCGAAGGTCATCGGCAGCGTGCCGGGCACCAGCACCTTCGCCGCGTGCAGACCGAGCCGGTCGGCCACCACGGGATCGGTCTGGTCGACGGCGATGACCTCCAGGCCGCGCCACGCGAGCCTGCCGGTGTAGCCGTCGAGCACGTGGCGCAGGTCGTCGCCCGCGCGGCCGCCGGGGCCGCGCACCATCGCCGCGGCGTCGATCCACGGGGTGTCGCCGAGCAGGAACCCGTACCGCTCCTCGGCTTCCGGCAAGGTGTTCACCAGCACGTGGTCCTCAATGGACATCACGCGCTCAGGCTCGGCGAACAGCTCGCGCAGCCGCGCGTGGTCGTGCCGGTCGGGTGTGCCAGCGGCCGCCTCGACGTCCACCGCCAACTCGGCGGCGGCCGAGCGCAGCGCGGCCACCGGGTCGGGATGCGCTCCCGCGGCGAAGAACGCGCGCGGCGCGCCCGGCACCCGGCCGCGGTAGCGGGCCAGCGCGAGCACGGCCGGGATGTCCAGATCCGTGGTGGCGTCGAAGAACAGCAACTCGTAGCCCAGCGAGTCGAGCCGGTCGGCCAGGTGTGGCAGCACGGGATCGGTGTCAGGAAGGCGCACCCTGTCGAGCGGTGTCTGTGCGTACCAGGCCAGCAGGAACGCGTCCCGCTCGGCGACCTCGAACAGTCCGAAGAGGACAGCCTCGGTGAAGCTGTTGCCCAGGCCGCAGCCGCTGGAGGTCTCGGCGACAAACCGGGTGCCGGGCGCGTTCCAGTAGGCCACCTGCTCGGGCACGGCGACGACGGCCTCGCGGGTGTAGGACCAGCCGTGCACCCACCGGACGGGCAGATCCGGGTGGTAGCGGGCCAATCGCGGGTCGGCGAAGTCGGGCAGCCCCAGCCGCACCGGGTCCACGGCGCGCTCGCGACCCAACTCGGCGAACGACGCCGTCAGCACGGTCCGCCGCCCCAGCGGCGCCGCCCCCGCGGCCCGCTCGACGGCCTCGAACAGCGCGACACGCTCGGCCTGCGCGGCGTCGGCGGTGCGCCCGTAGCCCGCCCAGACGCCCGACTCCGCACTCGCGACGACCAGCGGCATCACCCCGTTGACCGACACGCTGGTGACCGGCCCGTGCCGCCGGTCCACTAGGGCGGCGCGCAGGCTTTCGGTTGTGGTGCGCGGATTCGCCCCGCGCAGGGTGCCGGGCTCGCTCGGGCAGTCCGCCCGGACGACGACGGCCAGCGCGGCGGAGTCGTCGGGCAGCGGCGCGCAGGTGGCACACCCGCCCATCCGCGGGCGCACGGTGTGCGTGGCGACCGTCGCATGATCGGACCGCACCGCGACGACGACATCGGACGGGCTGGCCCACAACAGATCCGCGGCGAGCGCGGGGAGCAGCGGGCTGAGCGCGGGGGCGACCACGCCGCCGAGGCGCGGATCGAGGTCGGCAGGCGCGCCCTGGGTGGTGAGCCGGGCGTGTTCGGCGCAACTCGGGCAGGTGCCCGCGACCGGACCGAACAACGCGAGCCCACCGTCACGGCGCACGGGAAGGTCGGCCGCCGCACCATCCCCGTCGAGAGAGGCCAGGTGGACGACATCGAGAGGCGTGCTGTGCGGGACGGTCATCCGGCGCCTCCCCTGCCGGGACCGCGAAGTTCGGCGGGGATCGGCACTCGGCAGGCCAGCAGGCCCGCCGCGGCCAGACTCGCGTCGGCGGGCGGCTCGACGTCCGGGAGCGGGACGTCGAGCAGCGTCGCCAACGCGGCCTGCACCCGCGGCTCGGCTTCCGCGACTGTCGCGGGCCAGTACCAGTCGCGGGTGGTCCAGGGGGCGGTGTCGTCGGGGCGCCAGGCCGGGGCGGCGCCGCAGAGCCACACCGAGCCGGTCGAGACGGGCAGGCGGGCCTCCTGCGCCTGGACGACGCCGGTCGCGGCGAGGGCGGCGAAGGCGACCGCGTCGGCGGCCGTCCCCTCGATCGCCCACGCCAGAACTCCTTGCGGCGACAGCACTTCGGCCTGCACGACGCCGGCGGCGAGCCCGCGCACCCGCAGGCTCGCCGGCACCCCGAAACGCAGCGTCAGCGCCTTCCACCAGCGCCGCGCGGTGGGATCGCGCAGCCAGTCGTCGCCGGATACGGGGTCACCGGTCAACGAGCGGTCGCGCACGGCGTGCCGCAGCGCCACTCCCCTGGCGTGCACCGGATCGACGCCGAACGCGACGTCCGCCGAGCCGACCGCGCGCAGTACCGCGTCGACCCGGGCGGCGTCGGTGGTCGTGCCGACGCCCAGGGTCGCGCCGACCGTGGCGAGGTTGGCCGGAAGTTGCGGCAGGGCACCGAGTTCCGCGGGCGGCACCACCCCCAGTTCCGGGTCGGACAGCAGCTCGGCCAGCCGGGCCGCGCCCGCGAACCCGGACGGCAGCGGGCGCGGCGCCCCGGTGAGCCAGGGGTGGTACTCGGCGCGCAGCGGGTCGAGGCGGGCGACCAGCACGGCGGGCCGCTCCCCCACGTGCCGCTGACCGTCCACAGTAGACAGAACGTCGGCGTCCACCGCCGGGTCCGGCAGACCGGCCACCGCGCACAGCAACCGGTGCGCCGCCGCGCTGCCCACCAGTGCCGCCAACACCTCCGGCACCGCGGGCACCGAATCCCCGACGAGCCGCATCCGGTCGACACCGAGCCGCGTGCGCACCTCCGGCGCGGCCGCGACCCGCTCCGCGTACAGGCCCGCTGGCAGCACATACCCGACCTCGGCGCCGCACCCAGCCACGACGGCCACCGACCGTCCACCCGCGAACAGCACCAGCCCGTCGCCCGGAACCGGCCCCGCGGCTTGGATTCCGGCGGCGGACAGCGCCCGCCGCGCGGCCGCGGCGAGGGTCCCCCCGCCGCGCACGCCGATCAGCGCGGCCGAGAGCCGCCGCCACGCCTCGGCCGGGTCGTCGGCCACGGATTCCAGCCACAGCGCGGTGTCCGGCGGCGGCAGGCCAGGACCGTCCGCGCCCCAGCCCGCGGGCACCTCCACCACCATGTCGTGCTCGCGGAGCTGCGTGAGCACCACCTCGATCGCCTTGCCCACCGACGGCGAGATCCCTTCCGGCACACCGAAATCCGCCACCGGCACGCCCTCGGCCAGCTTCGCCGCGAGCCGCTCCCAGACCGTCCACAGGCCGGCGCCACCGCCGAGGGTGAAGCTGGAAACCCAGCCCCGCACGTGCACGCCGGACTCGGTGGGGGTCGCGTGCACGACCGGCCGCAGCCGGATCACCCGGCCGGAACGGGACTCGGTCATCGCGGGCTCCGGTGGGTCTCGATGATCAGCTCGGTCACTCGGCCCTGGGTGCCCGGCACGGGCAGCGCCTCCGCGAACCGCGCGTCACCGCCGTGCCTGGCGAGCAGCTTGGGCAGGCAGCGCAGGTGCAGCGCGTTGCCCAGGTCGACGTACTGCGGCTTCGGGCTGCCCCGGTAGCGGGCGAAGTCCGCCATCGACGTGATCGCGCCGCTCGCGCCGACAAAGACATGCTCGGGCAGCCCGTGGCGCCCGCGCAGTCGCGCCGCGGCGGCCGCGTCGGGCACGTCCGGCGCGGTGTCGAACCGCCACGTGCGCCGGGACAGCACAACGTCGCGATAGGACAGTCGTGATTGGACAGTGACGCCGTCCGTGCGCGCGATGGGCGCCAGCAGGCCGGGCGCGACCATGCCGCACGCCAGGTCGGTGTAGAGCGGGGCGAGCCGGTCCGGCAGCAGGTAGGGCACGAGAAAACCCAGGTAGAGCACGTCAAGCGGGACACCGCGGTGGCACACCCGAAGCTGGTCGGTGCCGAGATCGTGGACCAGCGCCAACTCGGCGGTGTCGATGTCGGCCCACGCGGCGTCCTCGCCGATCTCCTGGCCGCCGAGCAGCGGGTGCAGGTTGGCGTTAAACCCGCGCACGGGCCGAAGCTGCGCGGGGGCGCCGCCGAGCGTGCGCCGCACCCGGGCGGCCACGGCGGCCCGCGCGGCCGGGTCGAACCGGCCGAGAAACCGGCTGGCGAACCGGCCGAAGCCCGCGTAGACGTGGTTGAGCACCAGGGTTTCGCCCGCGGGCTGGACGAAACACGAGTAGGACACCGGCCGCGCGTCGGCCCACGCGGGCAGCAGGTCCGCCGCCCCCGCGACCAGCGATTCCGGCACGGTCGCCCGGTCTCCGTCGACCACCACGGCCGCCACCGCCGCCGCACGGGCCGCCGCGAGCGCGCGGATGTCCGGGTACTCGCTCGCGGCCGGGTCGGCCAGACCGTCGGCCAGGGCGGGCACGATGTCCGCGCAGTCGGCGATCGGCACCGCCGCGCCCGCGCCGAAGCGCGCCACGAACCGGTGCCGCGCGAGCCTGCGCACCAGCAGCAGCTCGTCGAAGAGCTGGAACAGCGGGGTCAACCGCGCGAGGTCGGCGCGGGCGGGCGCCCGCACGGTCCGTGGCCGCGGCAGCACCACGTCCTCGGTCAACACGGGCACGTCCGCCAGGTCGACGCCCGCGGCGGCGCCCAGCGTCTGCCAACGGTCGGTCAGGGCGCGCAGGGCTTCGGGGCGTGCCGACGCCGGGGTGTCGGCGAACCGGGCGGTGGCCGCGTGCGCGTCGTCCAGCAGGACGGCCAGATCGTGGTCGCCGTGCGCAGCCAGCCAACCCGCCAGCGCCTCGGGCGCCTGCGGGTGCACGGGCGCGACGGGCACCAGGAGCCCGAGGTCGACCAACCGGCCGACGAACTCGCGGGCCGCGGCCCCGTCGCCGGACAGCCGCGCGGCGAGGCGGTCGGCGAGCCAGGCGGGTGTGGCACCGGGGGCGGCCTCGGCGACGACGAACCGGAGCGGGCCCGTCGCGGGCAGGTCGACCTGCTCCTCCCGCGTCGTGCAGACCTGGGTGGCGCCGTCGATCGGGATGTCCCGGTGGAACCCGATCCGGCCCGCACGCTCCCGCAGGCCGGATGCCAGGCGGTGCGGCAGGTGGTCGCGGCGCGCGGGATCGGCGAGCAGCGCGGCGACGAGCCGAGTGGACAGGACGGCGTTGGCCCTGGTCTCGGCGACGGGCTCACCGGGTTCCCCCGGCTCGTCCCAGGTGCCCCAGCCGACCTGGGTGAACCAGGACAGCGGGCTCGTCTTGGCGCACGCGCGCAACGCGTAGCGCAGGACGGTGGGCTCGGCCTTGCGGGCGCGGGCGTCCGGGGTGGCGCCCGCGGCGGCCACCCTGTCGATCCCGTAGCGCAGGTCGCGGCCGGTCAGCGCGGCCGCGCTGCGCAGCGGCTCGGCCGCGCACAGCCGCGCCAGCACCGCGCGCTCGGCGGCGAGCGCGACAGGTGTGGCGGCCTCGACCGCACCCGCGAGCGCGTCCGCCTCGGCGCGCAGCCGCAACCATTCGGCCAGACCGGGAACGTGCAGGTCGCGCGCGGCCGCGAGCAGGGCGGGACGCGGGGCGCGGCCGTTGTGCACGTCCCGGCGCAGGGGCAGCACCACGGCGCGGGTGTCGTGGCTGCGGTACAGCGCGTCGGCGACCGCGGGCCCGAGCGCGGTCAGCCGGGCGCTGACCTCGGCCAGCGCGTCGAGCGCGCGGCGCAGCGGGGCCGCCTCGGCGGGCGCGGGCGGGTAGGACACCGAAGCCAGCCGGACCACGACGTAGGGCGCGAGCGCGGCGACGGCTGCCCGCGGTGCGCTCAGCGTGCTCGTCATGGGACCTGCCTTGCCGAGAGGGTGACCTGGCCAAAGCGTTGGCGGCCATGATGTCCCGAACCCCTGACGACGACCTGACACATCCACAAAGGACAGTCAACGAACCGGACAGCCGTGGCCGGGGGGGGACACCAAACAGAACACCGGGGGGGAGCGCGCCGGAGGGGAAGGGAACCCCCCCCCCCCGCCCCGTGCGGCGCGAGCGGGCCAGCGCGGCCCC
>NZ_JBQTHF010000034.1:0-74015 GCF_052390155.1 Actinokineospora sp.
TGGATTTGCCGAGTGCTGCCGGGGTGGTGGTGGTCGACGGGGCGCATCTGTCGCCACGGGTCGACGTGGTGACGGAGTTGGTGCGGCAGATCCGACGTAGGGGCGCCGCCATCCTGGTCATGGACGGTGGGCTGCCACCGGAAGCCGAAATGCTCTGCGTACACCAGACAGTGCCGCCCGGCGGGGGCAGTGAGGCATCGTGCTGCTGCTGCTCATTCTGACCCGCGCCCGCGCTGATGCTCACGCACGCGGTCGGCGCAACCAGTTCCTGCCCGGAGAACCCTTGCTCCGCACGGCGTTCCGCGGCCAGGTTAGTAGGGATCTGCTCAACCACAAAGAAAGGGAACCCATGTCCGCACCCACCATCGTTGAGACCCCGGTCGAGGCGCCCGCCGTTGAGGACCCGTTCGCCCTCGACGTGCAGATCATCACCGACGTTCCACCCGGCCACCCGCTCGCGGGTTGCAAGGGCAACACCGACGACGGCTGTGACCCCACCTGCGCGTCCGCGTGCGTCACCGGCGGCGTGTGAGATCCACTGCCCGACTGTGAAGCACGGGGCCGGGGACGACATCCTCCGGCCCCGTGCTTGCCCACCCACCCACCCACCCACCCACCCACCCGCTCGACGGCTAGGAGGACTGGATGCGTGCCAGCGACAGAAAGCCGCTCTACCGACACGTTGACGTCGCACTGCTGCGGGCCGCAGCAGCGCCGCTGACCAACACCCTGAACCGTTGGCCCGACCTGACTGACATCGGCGGGTGCAGACACTGGCTGGAAGAGATGTGGTCCCAGCCCGATCTCGCCGACGCCGTGCGCCAAGCCAGCCCGTCGCTGGGCGAGGGCGTTGACGCCATCCGCGCCGGGAATACCCTGGGCGACAAGCAGATCCGTAGCGCCACCCTGTCCACAGCGCGGTATCTGTTGCGCAGCATCGGCCGCCCCACCCCGTTCGGCCTGTTCGCCGGAGTGGCCCCGGTGACCTTGGCAGGAACGGCCCAGGCGGACTGGGGCGAGGACCATCGGGGGGTGGCCCGCGTCAACACCGGGTGGTTGGCCGACATCATCACGCGCGCTGAACGGTGCCCGGACTGCTGGAACGGCTCCACGTGGTGGTCACCGACCTCGCGGTCCGCCGTGGTCCTCGACTCGAAGTGCGGCAAGGGCCGAACCGGGTGACCATCCGCTACACCCGCGCGGTCGCGGCCGTCCGCGACATGGCCGCGACCCCGGTCCGGTTCGGGACCTTGATCGACACGCTGACCGGGGACTTCACCGCCGACCGGTCAACGGTGCGGGACATGCTCACCGAACTCGTCCGGCAGGGCTACCTGCTGACCAACCTGCGCGCTCCGTTCACCGTCACCGACCCGTTCGCCCATCTGATGGACCGACTACACGACGCCGACGCCGAGAGCCTGCCGACGATCGCGACCCTGGTAGGCGACCTCGACGCGATCCTGGCCAAACTACGCCACCACAACCATGAAACGACCACCCGAACCGAGCAGAGCCATCTCCGCGCGACGGTCACCCGCCGGATGCGGGAACTCTCGCCGGAGGGGCGCACCCCGCTGGCGGTGGACCTGCTGCTCGACTGCGCGATTCGGCTACCCCACCAGGTCGCCCGGGAGATGGAGCGAGCCGCCGGCGCGCTGCTGCGCCTGACGCGGCAGCCGACCGGCGAGGCAACCTGGCGCGACTACCACTCGGCCTTCGTCGACAAGTACGGCACGTCCACGGCGGTGCCGCTGGCCGAAGTCCTCGACCCGGACGCCGGCCTGGGGTATCCGGCCGGGTATCGCGGGAGCGTGCTGCCCGCGCCGACACCAGGGATCTCCGAGCGCGACGAGCGGCTGCTGGCGCTGGCCTGGCAGGCGATGGCTGACGGCACCCGCGAGATCGTCCTGACCGACGACGTTGTCGGCGAGTTGACCGACGAGACGTTCGACGAGCGCTACATCCCGCCGCACGTGGAGTTGTCCGCCCGCGTTCACGCCGCCACCGCGCAGGCGCTTGCGCGTGGCGATTTCCTGCTCACCATCGCGCCCGCCCGCTCCGCAGGCACCCTCACCTCGCGGTTCACGCCGACGGCCACCGGGTCCGGCCTGGCGCAGGCGTACCGGGCGCTGCCCGCCGCCACCGATGGGGCGCTGCGGGTGCAGATGTCCTTCGGGCCGCTGTACCCGCACGCGGAGAACGTCTGCCGCGTCCCGGCCTACCTAGACCACGTTCTCCCACTGGGAGAACACCGTGAGTCCGGCGACGAGCACCTGCTCACGATGGATGACCTGGCCATCACCGCGACCCGCGATCGGCTCTATCTGGTCAGCATCTCGCGTTGCCAAGTCGTTGAGCCGCAGGTGTTCCACGCACTCGCACTGGACAAGCAGCCCCCGCCGATGGCCCGGTTCCTGGCGCATCTGCCGCGGGCTTTCTCCGCCACCTGGTACCAGTTCGACTGGGGACGGCACCTCCGGTTGCCGTTCCTGCCACGGGTTCGCTACCGGCGGACCGTCCTGTCCCCGGCGCAGTGGCGGCTTGCCCCCGGCGACATCCCGCCCGGCCAGGCCGGATCCGACGAAGTGCGCCAGGTGCTCGACCGGTGGCGGCAGCGCTGGGGCTGCCCCGACGTAGTCGAGTTGCGCGACGCGGACCGTACGCTGCGCCTCACCCTCGATGAACCGGCCCACGCCGCACTCCTGCACACCCACCTCAAGCGACACGGCCAAGCGATCCTCTGTCCGGCCACCCCGGCGGCCGAGTACGGCTGGATCGACGGCCACGCCCACGAGATCGCACTCCCCCTCGTCAGCACCCGGCCCGCGGCGCCTGACCCACTAAGGGGCCACCTACCCGCCGTGACGAACACCCGCGGGCACCTGCCCGGCACTCTGGACGCCACCTGGATTTCGGCGAAGCTGTTCACTCACCCCGAGCGGATGGTCGAGATTGTCACCGAGGCACTTCCCGGCCTGCTGACCACGCTCGACGCGCCCGCGTGCTGGTGGCTGCGTTACCGCAGCCCGCAGGAGACAGACCACCTGCGGCTGCGGCTGCGCACCACCCCCGGCCGCTACGCTGAGTCCTTGAACGCGGTCGGGGAGTGGGCACAGCGGATGCGGCAGGCGGGACTTCTCGGGCGGCTGGTGATCGACACCTACTACCCGGAAGTCGGCCGCTACGGGAACGGCGAGGCGATGGACGCCGCGGAGATCGTCTTCACCGCCGACTCCGCCACCGTGGCCGCCCTGCTGCGGCACCTGCCTGCCACCGACCCGGATCTCGCGCTAGTCGTGGCAAACATGGTGGGCATCGTCCACGGGTTCTTCGGCGATCCTGCTGAGGCGATGGACTGGCTGGCTGCCCAGCCGGTTCCGACTGCTGCGGCCATCGACCGGGCGGTGACCGATCGAGCGATCCGGCTCGCCACCGACCCGGCAGGATTGCTGTCGCCGTCCGGCTGGGACGTCGAAATCGGGCGGGCGTGGGAGCACCGGGCCGACGTCCTGGCCGACTACCGCAAGGCGTTGCCGCCGGAGGCGAACACCGACGTGGTGTTGGAGTCGCTGCTGCACATGCACCACAACCGGGCCGTCGGCATCGACCGGGACAGCGAACGCACGTGCCGTCGCCTGGCCCGCCAAGCCGCGCTCACCTGGCGAGCCCGCACCGACGGTGGTGCCCGGTGACCTACACCAACCCGCACACGCCGCCGCCTGAGCACGATCCCACACCCGGCTGGGGTCAGTCCCTGTCCAACGGGGCCGCCGGAATGGCGCTGCTGCACATCGCCTATGCCCACGCCGGGATCGGCGACTGGGCCACCGCCCACCAGTGGGTCAAGGCCATGACCCGCGTCCCCGTGGCCGCCGACCCGGACGCTTGCCTGTACCGGGGCGCTCCGGCAGTCGCGTTCGCGCTGAGCACCGCCACCCAACCCGCCTACGCCGGGGTGCTGGCCACCCTGGATCGGCACATCGCCGAGATCACCCGGCACCGGCTGGAACTGGCGCACGAGCGGATCGACCGCGCAGAGTTGCCGAAGCTGCGGGAGTTCGACCTGATCAACGGGTTGACCGGCATCGGCGTCTACCTGCTCCAGGCCGGGCACACCGACCTGCTGCACGGGGTGCTGGCCTACCTGGCACGGTCACCGTAGACGGCAGCACGGTGCCCGGCTGGTGGACGACCAACGGCCCCGCCGGCCGGCCTGACTCGCGCTGGCCGGGCGGCCACGCCAATCTGGGTCTGGCCCACGGTGTCAGTGGGCCGTTGATTCTGCTTGCTACCACGATGATTCACGGCGTCACCGTGCCCGGACAGCCTGAGGCGATCGACCAGGTCGACGCGTTCATCGGGCGCTGGTGCTGCGGCACCCGGACCCGCCCGTGGTGGCCGGGCATGATCTCCGCCCGAGAATGGAGGACCGGCACCGTCGATCAGCCCGGCCCGCAGCGGCCGTCTTGGTGCTACGGCACCCCCGGCCTGGCCCGCGCCCGCCAGCTCGCAGCCCTGGCACTGGATCTGCCGCAGCGCAAGGTGCGGGCGGAGGCGGCGCTAGCCGGATGCGTCACCGACGACACCCAACTCGCCCAACTCGGCGACGACTCGCTCTGCCACGGATGGGCAGGGCTCGTGCACACCACGGTGCGGGCGGCGGCCGACGCCGGAGGCGACAGCGAACTGGCCCGTGTCGTGCCCGGCCTGGAGCGCCGCTGGCGGCAGCACCGCACACAGGCCCGTCCGCAACTGTCAGACCGACATGGGATGTTGGAGGGCAGCACGGGCATCGCGCTGGCCCGCCACAGCATCGAGCGCGCCGGTCCACCCTTCGGGTGGGACGCCTGCCTGCTCACCACCTGGCACAACGAGAAGAATCCGCACATGGAAGGAACCGGATGACCAACGCGACCAGCACCCGCCCCGAGGACCTGCGCGAGAAGATGGTCCAGCACATCAAGGACGCTGGCCACCTGTACTCCGCGCGCATCGAGCAGGTACTGCGGACAGTTCCCCGGCACCGGTTCGTGCCCGCCGCGTCCGCCGAGGACGCCTACGCCAACAAGGCCATCACCATCAAGCCCGGCGCAGACCGGCCCGCCAGTTGCATCTCCGTGCCTACGGTCGTGGCGATGATGCTCGGCCAGCTAGACCCCCAGCCCGGAGACCACGTCCTGGAGATCGGCGCCGGGACCGGCTACAACGCGGCATTGCTGGCCGAACTCGTCGGTGTCGAGGGCAGCGTCACCACCATCGACATCCACTCCGACGTCACCGCCCACGCCCGCCGCGCCCTCGACGAGACCGGCTACCAGCGGGTTCACGTGGTCACCGGCGACGGTGCTCTCGGCGACCCCGCATACGCCCCCTACAACAAGATCATCGTCACGGTGGGGCCGTGGGACCTGCCCCCGGCATGGTTCGAGCAGCTCGCCCCCGGCGGGACCCTCGTGGTCCCGCTGCACTGGCGCGGCCAGGCCCGCAGCGTCGCCTTCACCCGCAAGGACACCCATCTGCGAGCGGAGAACAGCCAGCTCTGCGGGTTCATCCCCATGATCGGCATCGTCCCCACCGGCGAACAGACCGGTGCCCTCGCCGAGGACGTCGCCCTGCATTGGGACGCTGACCAGAACATCGACCCGGCCGCACTGCACGAGGTGTTCACCGGACCCGAGACCACCGTGTGGTCCGGCGCGTCCGTCATCGTCAACGAGCCGTTCGACCACATCTGGCTGTGGCTGACCGCCACTGAACCCGGCGCCTGCCGGATCGCCGCCGAAGACGAGGCCATCGAGGCCGGGACCTGCCGCCCCGCGTTCGCCTACCGCACCCCGGCCATTGTCGAGGGTGACTCCCTGGCGTACCTCACCAAACCCCGCCCCCTCGACCAGGACGGCGAACGCCGCTACGAACTCGGCGCCACCGGCCACGGCCCCCACGGCACCGTGCTGGCCGAGCGCCTGGTCGAGCAGATCCGTCGCTGGGACCGCGACCGGGCCGCTCAGCCCGTTATCGCCGCGTACCCCGCCGACACGGCCGACGCCAGCCTCCTGGCCGGCGGGGTGGTCATCGACAAGCGGAATATCCGGATGGTCGTCTCACCCTGAACAAGCCATCCCGATGGTCAGCCGGACACCCTTGAGTCAACACCGCCCGGCCCCTCGTGGGCAGGGCGGTGTTGCTGCAGTGCGAGGTTGTTGGCCGCGGGGATAGCCGCGGCTGGTCTGGTGGATCAGCGTTGACGCGTCATCGGAGTACAGGGTGTCCGACCGCCCCGCGAGGCCGAGGTGGTGGCGCAGGTAGCTGCCGGTTTCCTCCGGTGTCATGGGCGGCATCGTGTAGCGCAGTGCGATCCGTTGGTCGAGGGCGGCCAGGGCGCCCATCTTCATGCGCCGCCGCTGGGTGGGCTGGCCGACGAGCAGGCAGGCGAACGGGCTGGTGGAGTCCATGTCGTGGTTGGTCAGCATCCTGATCGACTCGGGTTGGGAGTGGTCGAGCAGATGAGCCTCGTTCAGCACCGGGACCGGAGTCCGGCCCCGTTCGACTTTGTTCGGTGGTCAGGGCGTCGGCGGTCTGGGGAACGAGGGTGGCGTGATGGACCAGGGGTTGCCCGCCCAGGGCGGCGACGATCTAGTGGTGGATGCCGCGGACCCCGACGGTCGGGTTGGGCAGATAGATCACCGTGAAGCGGGAGCTGTCCAATGTGGACAAAGTGGCGCGGATCCTCACCGTCGACGCCGCCCGACTACCCACACACGCTCACCCGAATGTCGTAGAACACATGTGCGAGGGTAATCAAGTCGATGCCCAGAGTCACTGCCAAGGAGATAATGAGGATGCCCATCACCGACCCGGTCATGGCCGTGCTGGACAGGCTGCCGCTCGCCGGTTCACAGCGCGGCGCGGCTGAGCCGACCTCGCGCGAGCGAGGCGGGCCCGCACCGTTCGGCCTACGGTTCGCTGTCACCCCCATGATGCCCTGCGGCAAGCACAATAGGACCTATTACACGGTGACGGTGAAGGAGGCTGACCGAGGTCAGCCAGGCGGCAAGGTCGTGACCATCCAGGACGACGTGCAGAAGGAGAGGGAGGACTGACCGTGGCTGTCCTGGCCGTCACCGCGCACGACGATGACACTGCCACCAGGGTCTGTCGGGCGCTTGCGGCGCGGGGACAGGACTGCGCGAGGATGGATCTGGGCGACTTCCCCGAGAGGCTTTCGTTCACCGCGTCCGGCCCTAGCCCTGTCTGGGCCGGATGGCTGTCCGATGGGACGCGCGACCTAATCTCTGGCGGACATCACGGCCGTCTACTGGCGACGGCCCACCAGCTTCCGGCTTCCCGCCCAACTGGATGAGCAGGAACGGCGGTTCGCCTTGGCAGAGGCCCGGCAGGGCCTCGGTGGGTTGGTCTCCTGCCTGCCCGTTCCGTTTCGTCAACCAGGTGAAGCTGGTCTACGCGACCCTGGTCGGAGCGGGCGAGATCGACGACGCCGCCATTGCGTTGAGCCCCTGCCAGTTTCAGGTGTTCATTCCCAAGAGTCGAGACATTCGCCTGGTCGCGGTGGGGAGGGAGTGTTTCGCCGTCGCGATCCACGCGGGCTCGGACAAGTCCTATGTTGACTGGAGAGCCGACTACCCCGCACTGTCCTACGCGGCGGTTCAGACGCCCAACCACATCGCCGCGGCCGTCGCCGCCTACCTCAAGTGGTTCGGGTTGTCGTTCGGGTGCTTCGACTTCACCGTGTCAGCCGACACCGGGGAGTGGGTATTCCTTGAGTGCGGCCCGAATGCCCAATGGGGATGGTTGGAGCACGAGACGGGCCTGCCCATGGCCGACGCCATTGCCCGCAGTCTCACCGGAGACACCGCATGACGGACGCCGACTGGGAGCCCAGGCTCGCCGCCCTCGTCGCCGCCCTCATCGAGGGTGGCCATCTGCGAAGCAGGGAATGGATGAAGGCGTTCGCCGCCACGCCCCGGCACCTGTTCACTCCTGAGGTCATCACCGTCACCCCACTCGGCTACCGGACGCTTTCGGCCGCCGACCCCGGCGTCCGCCAGGAGTGGCTGTCGGCGGTCTACTCTGACGAATCCCTTGTCACGCAAGACAAACCTCATGCAGCCGGGTACCTGCTGCCCGCCGGGCAGCCGCTACGAGTCCCCACCAGTTCGTCGACGATGCCCTCCTTGATGGCCCGGATGCTGGAGGTCCTCGACATCGGCGACGACATGCGGGTCCTGGAGGTCGGCACCGGCACTGGCTACAACGCGGCCTTGCTGTCGCACCGCCTCGGTGACCGCCAGGTCGTCTCCATCGACATCGACCCCTACCTGGTCGACCTGGCAGCCCAACCCCTCGCCCACCTCGCCCACACCCCAACGCTGCTCGCGGGCGACGGCGTGTACGGCGCCGCCGAGCACGGCCCTTACGACCGGATCATCGTACGCCACCGCCGCCGTCCCCGAGATCCCGCTGGCCTGGGTGCAGCAGCTCAAGCCCGGCGGGAAGATCCTGGCCAACCTGCGTGGTGACCTCGCAGGCGGAACCCTCTGCCTGTTGACCAAAGAAGGGGCCGATGACGAGGTCATCGGCCCGATCCTGCCCATCGGCGGGTACTTCATGTGGTTGCGATCCGATCCGTCCGACCCGCACCGGCCCCACGAGCACACCCCGGCCGCACAGCGCGGCACGACCAGCCGCAGCACAACCAGCCTCAACCCGGCCCAAGTCCCTGTCGACGAGGGATTCCTGTTTCTGCTCCAACTACAACTCCACGCGGCACAATCCCTCTGGCGAGGACAGGTGCACGACCCGGCTACCCGCGACCAGCAGGACGCGGTCATCGCCACCGCCGCCGATGGCTCCCGTGCCGAAGCACTTACCCACCCTGAGCCAGACGGCTCCTATCGAGTCGTCCAGTCCGGGCCACGTCGCATCTGGGATACCGTCGAGGCCACTCACCGGCTGTGGCGGCACCTCGGCCGACCTACACCCGACAAGTTCGGCGTCGTCGCCAACAGCGACACCCAATTCGCTTGGTTCCGCAACGACGACAACTGGCGCCGCTGGCCCCTGCCCCTCGTCTGACCACCGCAGGGCGTTCGAGACGCCGCGAAGCGTGCCGTCGTGCACGACGCATAGCGCGTAAGACTGTCTCTTGTGGACGGTCGGCCGTGCGGTCAGCCGCGGAAGTAGGCCACGGTCCGGCGCACACCTTCGGCGATGTCGACCCGCGGCGTCCAGCCCAGTTCGGCGCGGGCCGCGGTGGCGTCGATCGCGGAGGCCCGTAGGTCGCCGAGCCGGGCGGGGGCGTGCTCCGGGTCGTCGGCGACGCCGATCTCCTTGGCCACCACTGTGTGCAGCATCCGGTCGGAGGTCTGCTCGCCGGTGCCGATGTTGTAGCGGCGCCCGCCGCCCAGTTCGCCGGACGCGCTGAGGAACGCGTCCACCACGTCGCCGACGTAGACGTAGTCGCGGGTGTTGCCGCCGTCGCCGTAGACCTTGGTCGGGTGGCCCGCGAGCAGCGCGTTGGCGAAGATCGCGACGACTCCGGCCTCGCCGTGCGGGTCCTGTCGCGGGCCGTACACGTTGGCCAGCGCGAGGTGTGTGCAGTCGAGGCCGTAGAGCTGGCGGTAGGTG
Organism: Actinokineospora sp.; assembly: GCF_052390155.1. Classification (NCBI taxonomy): domain Bacteria; kingdom Bacillati; phylum Actinomycetota; class Actinomycetes; order Pseudonocardiales; family Pseudonocardiaceae; genus Actinokineospora; species Actinokineospora sp. Next base: position 9,649 of record NZ_JBQTHF010000034.1, read on the forward strand.
TTCAAGTAGATTTCGGCGGCCACCTTGGACGCCGCGTACGGCGACTTCGGGTTGATCGGCGCCGACTCGCTGACTGGCAGTTCCTCCGGTGTGCCGTAGATCGACCCGCCGGACGACGCGAAGACGATCTTGCGCACGCCCGCGCGGTGCGCCGCCTCGGCGAGGTTGACCGTGGCGACCACGTTCTGGTTCACGTCCAGCAGCGGGTCGGCCACGCTCACCCGGACGTCGATCTGCGCGGCCAGGTGGAACACGACCTCCGGGCGTGCGGTGGCGAGGACGTCGGCCAGTTCGGGGGACAGCACGTCCACCTCGTGCAGCTCGCACCCCGCCGCCAGCGCGGCCGTGAGGTTGGCGCGCCTGCCGCGGCGCAGGTCGTCCAGGATGACGACGTCGTGGCCTGCCGACAGCAGTCGGTCGACCAGGGTGGAACCGATGAAACCCGCACCACCGGTGACAAGGGCACGCATCTAGGACGATCCTCCGAGAGTCGTGGCCTGGCGCAACCCGGCGCGCAGACCCAGCAGGACGATGAGCAGCGTCAGGGCGGGCCCGACGATCTGCGCGACGGCGGCCGCGAGTACCGCGTCGAGGGGAATCAGCACGATCGCCAACGTCACGACCGACCCGATGGTCCACCCCAGGGTGACCACCTGGTCGCGGTGCAGCGCCACCAGCGCGGGCTGTACGGCGTAGGCCGCGACCAGCACCACCGTGCTGAACGCCAGCATCGCCATGGTCGACGTGTCCAGCTCGGCGGCGGTGTTCAGGAATGTCCGCAGCACCCACGGCCCCAGCAGCACGAAGATCACCGCGCCGAGCATCCCCACCCCGGCTACCCCGGCCAGCGTCAGCCGGACCCGGCGCGCCACGACACCCATCTCCCCGCGCGTGACGGCCGCGGTGAGGCTGGGCAGCAGCATGGTCTGGATCGGGAAGAACAGCAGCAGCGGTATCCGGGCCACCACCGCCGCCTGCCCGAACGCCAGCGCGACCGCGCTGTCCTCGGCCAGCCGCGAGGTGACCGCCAGCGGCGCGAGGTTGGGCAGCAACTGGGCGAACAGTGTCGCCGTCGCCAGTGCCGCGAGCCCCTTGCCGATGTGCGGCTGCTCGGCGGCCGCGGCCACCGGCTCGCTGGCAGGCGCTGTGGAACCCTTGCGCAGCAAGACAACCCCGACCAGCATCGCGACGACCGAGCCCGCCAGGTACACCGCGCCGTAGGCCCACGCGGTCGACGCGCCCGCCACCGCCAGCGCCACGCAGAACACCAGCCGCGCGACCCCCTCGACCGCGAGCGTGACCGCGTAGCCGCCGAACCGTTGCAGGCCGCCGAGCATCCCGCGCACCAGGTGCACGCCCGCCCCGATCACGGGCGTGGCCAAGACCTCGACGAACAGCACCCAGTCGCCGTGCAGCGTCGCGCCGACCAGGATCGGGCTGAGCAGCAGCAGGATGGCCATCACCGCCGCGACCAGCCACAGCCCGCCCCGGCGGGTCTGGGCGATCGCCGAGCCCAGCGGCCGCCCGGCGGCGACCGCGCCGCTGACCGACCGGCTCGTCACCTGCTCCAGCGCGTAGAAGATGCCCGGGCCGACGACGTTGACCAGGAAGTAGAACGCGATGGCGAGGTTCGCCTCGGCGCTGGAGAGGGTGCGGCCGGTCAGCGCGACGAAGACGTAGCCCGCGATCCCGAACAGGATCAGCCCCGCCGCCATCTGGGCGGGCGGCCCGAAGACCCGCCGCAGCCGTGTCGAGGTCAGCACCCGGCCAACTGTAGCCGGCGCGGTCGTGCCGCCGGTGGCTGCGGTCGGCCGTGGCCAACCGGGTACCCTGGGTCGTCCCCGAGCCCGTGGAAGTTGGCGGGGACGGCCGTGCGCGACGACGTCCGCATCCGGTCCTCGACCACGAGATGGCGCTCACGTTGCCTCTGGAGGACAACGAGGTATGGCAGGTAGCACTCGCACCACGAGTGGCACTCCGAAGACCCGCAACCAGCCGAAGTCGGAGGGTCGGGTGGAGACTTCGCCCGCCATGGACCCGACCGGCAGGATGGTGGCCCAGCGCGGCCTCTTCCGCGGGCCGGACCCGGTGTGCCCGGACGAGCTGTACGCCACCATCGTGCGGGGCACCGCCGACCGCGAGCGGCAGCGGCTGGTCGTAGGCCCGCACTCGACGGTCAGCACCGACACCTACTTCGGCCGGTTCCCCGCCGCCTACTGGCAGCGCTGGACCGTGGTGGACGAGGTCGCGGTCGAGCTGGTGCTGTCCGGCTCCGCGCGGCTCGCGCTGATCGCGTCCGACTTCAACGGCGAGACCCGGCCCGAAGCGGTCCGGGTTGTCGAGGACGCCCAGAGCCAGACCGTCCGGCTGACAGCCAAGCTCGACAAGTTCTTCGACGGCGGCTCGCTCTGGCTCGACCTCACCACCGAGGGCACCGAGCTGGTCGTGGAGCAGTTGCGGTGGACGGTGCCTGCGCCCGAGCGCGTCCGCCAGACCTCGGTCGTCATCTGCACGTTCAACCGGGCCGACGACTGCGTCCGCACCCTCGGCGCGCTCGCCGCCGACCAGGACGCGCTCACCGTGCTGGAGACGGTGCACGTCGTGGACCAGGGCACCGACACGGTCGAGTCCCGCCCCGGCTTCCCGGACCTGGAGAAGGCGCTCGACGGCCGGTTGCGCTACCTGCGCCAGCCCAACCTCGGCGGCGCGGGCGGCTTCGGCCGCGGCATGTACGAGGTCGTCAAGGCCGGTGACGCCAACGTCCTGCTGATGGACGACGACGTGCTGTGCGAGCCCGAGATCGCCGTGCGGCTCAGCGCGTTCGCCAACCGCACCGGCAAGCCGACCCTGGTCGGCGGCCAGATGCTGCGGCTGCTGCACCCCACCAAGCTCATCGCGGGCGCCGAGTACGCCGACTTCGCGCACCTGCAGCCGGGCGCGGTGGTCATGAACGCCCTGGACGACGTCGACCTGCTCGCCGAGGCTCTCGACGAGGACGGCGAGCCGACCGGCAAGCCCAACCGCGGCGACCGCAGGGTCGACGCCGACTACAACGCCTGGTGGTCGTGCCTGATCCCGAACGAGGTGGCCAGGGAGCTGGGCCTGCCGCTGCCGCTGTTCTTCCAGTGGGACGACGTCGAGTACGGCTACCGGGCGCGCGCCCGCGGCTACGCGACGGTCACGCTGCCCGGCGCCGGACTGTGGCACGCGGACTTCGACTGGAAGGACGCGGACAAGTGGAACGAGTACTTCGCGGTGCGCAACGCGATGATCGTCTCCGCCCTGCACTCCGCGTTCCCGCCCAAGCAGGTCGCCCGGGTGCTGGTGGCGCGGGTCGTGCGGGCGCTGCTGAGCATGCAGTACGGCCTGGCCGCGACGCTGATCACGGGCGCTGAGGACTTCCTGGTCGGCCCGTCGGTCCTGGCCGACGGCGGCAAGCGGGCGGCGGCGGAGATCCGCCGGATCCGCGCCATGTACCCAGACACCGTGGCGCACCCGATCGCCGGGCTGGCCGACATCGGCCTCGACCACGTGCCGATGGTGCAGGCCGCGCCCGAGCCGAAGCTGCACCGGCTGGTGTTGCTCAAGCGGCTGCTGCACCTCTCGCTCGGCAAGGCGAACTACGACATCGGGGCCATCCCCGCCGACGACTCGTCCTGGTGGCACGTGTCGCAGTTCCAGCGGGCCGTCGTCACCGACGCCGCCCAGGACAGCGTCCGGGTCCGGGTGCGCGACCGGGCGATGATGGTCGAACTGGGCAAGCGGCTGGCGGTCGTTGCTCGCAGGCTGCTGGCCGAGGGGCCCCGCCTCCAGCAGGAGTACCGGGCGGCGGTCCCGGAGCTGATCAGCGAGGAAAACTGGAAGCGGCTCTACGGTCTGTAGTGGCCGCCCGCGCGACCCGCGGGCGGGCTCGGGGGGCCGACGGAGTTAGCTCGGGAAGATCGTTCCCGAGTCGATCACGAGCCTGGACGGCTCGTTGGAGGGACAGACGTGACCGAGCAGAGGGACCCGACCGGTCCTGCCGTCGATGTGCACCGGGTGTTGCAGCGCGTCATCCTGCCCAGGGATGCCGACCCGCTCGACGTGCGACCGCTCTACCTCGACGAGCCGGAGAACGTGCACAGCCACGTCTCGTCCCGCCGGTCGGTGACCGTGCCGACCTCGGCCAAGGTGTCCTTCGCCGCCTACTTCAACGCCTTTCCGGCGAGCTACTGGAAGCGCTGGACCACGGTCGAGCGCGTCGTGCTGCGGATCAACGTGCGCGGCGGCGGCCGGATCGACGTCTACCGGTCCAAGCCGAACGGCGACCAGATCCACCTGCAGGGTGCCCCGGTCCGCACGGGCGACGACTGGGACACCGTCGAGTTCACGATCAGCCTCGCGCCGTTCGAGGACGGCGGCTGGATCTGGTTCGACGTGTTCACCGACGACTCCACCCTGGAGGTCGCCGACGCCGCGTGGCTGTCCGAGACGCCCCTGCCGCCGCAGCAGCTGGCCATCGGCACCACGACCTTCAACCGTGTCGACGACTGCGTGTCCTCGCTGCTCGCGCTGAGCGAGGACCCGGCCGTGCTCGCCGTGATCAGCCGCGTCTACGTGGCCGACCAGGGCTCGCAGAAGATCAGCGGCCACCCGCGCTACGCCGAGGCGGCCGAGCGGCTCGGCGACCGGCTGCAGGTCATCGAGCAGGACAACCTCGGCGGCTCGGGCGGGTTCACCCGGGCGCTGTACGAGTCGATCGAGCACACCGACGTCGACCAGGTGCTGCTGCTCGACGACGACATCGCGCTGGAGCCGGACAGCATCCTGCGGGCCAACGCGTTCGCGCGCGCGTCGGCCAAGCCGGTCGTCGTCGGCGGCCACATGCTCAACCTGCAGGCCAAGTCCCGGCTGCACAGCATGGGCGAGATAGTCGACCTCAGCGCGTGCGTGTGGCGCGCCGCGCCCGACGCCGTGGTCGACCACGACTTCGGCGCCAAGTCGCTGCGCGAGACCAAGCAGGCGCACCGGCGCATCAACGCCACCTACAACGGCTGGTGGATGTGCCTGTTCCCGCGCGCGGTCGTGGAGAAGTGCGGGCTGCCGCTGCCGCTGTTCATCAAGTGGGACGACGCCGAGTACTCGCTGCGCGCCCTGGCCAACGGCTTCCCGACCGTCACCCTGCCCGGTGCCGCGGTGTGGCACATGCCGTGGACGGACAAGAACGACACCACCGACTGGACTGTCTACTTCCACCAGCGCAACCGGCTGATCATGGCGGCGCTGCACAGCCCGTACGACGTCCGCAAGACGCTGCTGCTGCAGGGCCTGCGGACCTCCGTGCGCAGGCTGCTGTCCATGGAGTACTCGACCGTCGCGATCGAGCAGAAGGCCATCGAGGACTTCCTGGCAGGCCCCGGCAGGCTGTTCGAGCTGCTGCGCACCGGCTTGCCGGAGGTGCAGCAGGTGCGCAAGAAGTACACCGACGCGCAGGTCCTGCCCTCGGCCCAGGAGTTCCCGCCGCCGACCTTCGACATGGTCAAGGCCGAGCAGATGCTGCGCCCGCCCGTGCACCCGGTGAAGATCGCCGCCCGGGCCTCGCAGGCGCTCGTGCACAACCTGCGCGCGCCCGCGCAGGCCGCGGGGGAGCGCCCGCAGGTCAACATCCCGGCGGGCAGCGCGCTGTGGTTCCTGCTGGGCAACCTGGACAGCGCGACGGTGTCCAACGCCGACGGCAGCGGTGTGGCCTTCCGCAGGCGCGACCCGAAGGTCTTCCGCGAGCTGTCGGCGCGGGCCATGCAGAACTACCGCAAGCTGGTCCGCGAGTGGCCCCAGTTGCGCGAGGAGTACCGGGCCGCGCTACCGGAGCTGACCTCGGTCGAGTCGTGGCGCAAGGTCTTCGAGAACTGACCCGGACAACACACTGGGCCCGTCCCCTTCGCGGGGGGACGGGCCCAGTGTGTTACTTATCGCAGATCAGACGGCCTTGACGCCGGTGGCCTGCGGGCCTTTCTGGCCCTGGCCGATCTCGAACTCCACGCGCTGGTTCTCGTCCAGGCTCTTGAAGCCCGAGCCCTGGATCTCCGAGTAGTGCACGAAGACGTCGGCGCCGCCGTCGTCCGGCTGGATGAAGCCGAAGCCCTTCTCGGAGTTGAACCACTTCACTGTGCCCTGTGCCACGTCTATCTCCTCAACAGGTACCGATTAACGAACGTGCGCGGGTGCACACGCGTGGTCGGTTTCAGACGGCGACTTCTCCGGCTTGACCTGGAGGAAAACCGCGCGCCCGCAACGATCTCTTGCGAGCGTGATCTAACACGTACTCAAGAAAATTTACGACCGTTGACAGTCAACCACACACTGGTTCCCTCGCGCACGTGCCAACTGTGGCGGGTCGGGAGGCCCGCCACACCGGGTCGGGGGTTGCGGTGGTCCACCGGCTGGGAGACGCTTTCGGAGTGAGCGAGCTCGCCAGTGACCAGCCCGAGTCCATCGCACTGCACCTCGACGAAGCCGGAGTCTCCGTCGACCTGCCCCGTCCGGCCAATGATCGCGACCAAGTCCAAGGTGTGCCCTACCGCCCGGTCGAGTTCCGCGACGACGATCTGCCCGCCGCTCTGGAGCGGGCCGCGTCCTGGCTGCGCAGCACGCAGGAATGGCTCGGAGAACCCGTGGACGTCATCGCCATCCATCTCGACTACGACGACGGCGACGGCGCGCCGTACTACGACGTCAAGCTGCTGTGCAACGAGGAAGACCTCGCGGGCGCCCCGATCGCGATGCGCGAGCACGCCTCGAAGGCTGTGAGCGGCTAGTGGCCGAGCTCGTCTACCCGCCGGTCGTGCTGGCGGCGAAAACCCTCTTCCGGGTGATGGACTACCAGATCGACGTGCAGGGCGGCGAGCACATCCCGGCGACCGGCGGCGCGGTCATCGCCTGCAACCACGTCAGCTACCTGGACTTCATCTTCGCGGGCTTCGGCGCCCAGCCCGCCAAGCGGCTGGTGCGGTTCATGGCCAAGCGGGAGATCTTCGGCAACCGGATCGCGGGCCCGCTGATGCGCGGCATGCGGCACATCTCGGTCGACCGCGGCGCGGGCCAGGCGTCTTATCAGGAGGCTGTCGACAAGCTGCGCGCAGGCGAGGTCGTCGGGGTGTTCCCGGAGGCCACCATCAGCCGCTCGTTCACCGTCAAGGAGATCAAGACGGGCGCGGTGCGGATGGCCGCGGAGGCGGGCGTGCCGGTGGTGCCGATGGCGCTGTGGGGCACGCAGCGGCTGTGGACCAAGGGCCGCGAGAAGGACCTCAAGCGGCGGCACATCCCGATCACCATCCTCGCGGGCGAACCGTTCACGGTCGGGCCGGACGACGACCTGGACGAGGTCACCCGCGACCTGCGCACCCGGATGATCGCGCTGGTGGACCGGGTGCAGAAGGACTACCCGGACGCGCCTGCGGGCGCGGACGACTCCTGGTGGATGCCCACCCACCTGGGCGGCACCGCGCCGACGCCGGAGGAAGCCGCGGCCATGGACCAGCGTCGACCGGAGTAGCCCGGCCGGGTCAGTACAGCTAGTCGTCGAGGCCCATCGCGGCGGCGATCATCGGGCCCAGGCTGCGGCTGAACTCCAGGTTCAGGTGGTTGGCGTCGTAGTAGACGACGACGTTGCCGACCACGCTGTAGCACCGCCGCGCGTCGCAGAAGTAGTCGGTGAGGTCGACGTAGCGGACGTTCGGGTCCTCGACCGCGGCGGTGGCCTCGGCCAGCGGGTCCGGCGGCTGCGCCGTGGCCCGGTCGACCGCGCAGGCCCGCGGGTCCTGCGGCGTCAGGGCCACGCAGTCCACCGGGCGCACCTCGCCGTTGAGCGGCGGGTCGCCGAGCACGAAGACCCGGGCGCCCGCGTCGGTCAGCGTCCGCCAGTACGGCGTCATGCCGTCGCGGTACTGCTCGGCCTGCGAGCGGCCGGTGTTGTCGTCGGCCCGCTCCTGGCGGGCGTAGAACGACATGAACACCGACGCCGGGCGTTCGGCGGCGATCGCCTCGACCATGTCCGCGGTCCACGTCGTGCACCGCCGGGCATCGGCCGCCGAGTTCGCGCCGAGGAAGCCGCGGAACTCGATCTTCGCGAACGGGCAGCCGCCGAGGTAGCTGAGGTTGAGCACCCAGCGGTGCCTGCGCGCCAGGTCCAGCAGCGGCCCCTGCCACTGCTGCGCGTGCGAGTCGCCGACCAGCCAGACGACGTCGGCGGCCGGGTCGCCGCCGCTGAAGTCGCACACCTTGGTCGTCTTCCGATCGCCCGCCAGGTAGCGGTCCAGCTCCGGCCCGCACTCGGGCGCGCCGTTGAAGTACTCGTTCGCGGGCCCCATGTGGACGACCTTGGCCGGGCCGTACGGGTCGCCGCAGTCGTTGGCGGGCGCCAGCGCGGCGGCGCCGTAGCAGGGGTTGACCGCCGCCACCCGGGTGTCGGCGGCGGCTTGGGCGACGTGCCGGTCGTAGGTCCACAGCAAGCCGCCCGCCGCCAGCGCGATCGCGACCATGCCCGCGACCATGGCGGCGAACGTGGCCCTCGTGCTGTTCGCCAGCGGCGGCCAGGACATCCCGCGGTCCTCGACCAGCACCTTCGACAGGTGCGCCAGCACGATCGCCACGACCAGGACGCCGAGCCGCTGGGCCAGGGTCAGCCTGCCCTCGTCCAGCGCGTCCGCCAGGGCGAAGGGCGCCAGCACGATCAGTGGCCAGTGCCACAGGTACAGCGAGTAGCTGATGTTGCCGAGGAACTGCACCGGGGACGCCGAGGTGAACCGGGTGTGCCACAGCCGGTCCGGCCGCACGCCCGCGGCGATGACCAGCCCGGTCCCGACAGCCGGGAGCAGCGCCGCGTAGCCGGGGAACGCGGTGTGGTGGTCGAACAGGAAGGCCGACCCGAGGATCATCGCCAGCCCGGCGAACGACGCGAGGTCGGCCGCGATCCGGGGCAGGGCGAGCCGCAGCCCGCCGAACGCGATCAGCGCGCCGATCGCGAACTCCCACACCCGGACCGGCGTGATGAAGTACGCCTGGCTCCGCGCGACCTCGGTGAAGTACACGCTGAACGCCAGCGAGGCCAGCCCGACGACCGCGATCCCGATGATCTGCGCCTGCCGCCGCCGGATCAGGAACAGCAGCAGCAACAGCAGCGGCCAGCACAGGTAGAACTGCTCCTCGACCGACAGCGACCAGTAGTGCTGCGCCACGCTCGCGGACGCGGTGAGCGCCGAGTAGTCCACCGAGTTGATCGCCAGCAGCCAGTTCTCCCAGTACAGCGCGCTCGCCAGCACCTCGTCGGCGGTGGCCGCCCAGCGTGGGAACGGCAGCAGGAAGTACGCGGCCACCAGGCTGGCCGCCAGCACCAGGAACGCCGCGGGCAGCAGCCGCCGGACGCGCCGGGCGTAGAACCGGCCCAGCCGGATGCGGCCGGTCCGGGTGACCTCGCGGTCGAGGTGCGAGCTGATGAGGAAACCGGAGACGACGAAGAACACGTCGACGCCTATGTAGCCGCCGGTGAGGGCCTGGGGCCACAGGTGGTTGACCACGACCGCCATCACCGCGATGGCGCGCAGGGCCTGGATATCAGCCCGATACCCCTTGGGGGTGATCTTGCCGGGATCGTTCGGGGCGGGCTCGGGGTTGCCGCGACCCACCTGTGTAGCCGTCTCCAAGTACCGTCCACCCCTACACAGCGTCCGTGGCCATCCCGTGCGGTCGAGAAGTGTACGAGACGCGCGCCGTCCGACCTGCACTAACGCGCGATCCGGGTCAGAACCAGCGCTCCAGCACCATCGCCACACCGTCCTGTGAGTTCGGCGCGGTCACCTCGTCGGCCGCCGCCAGCACCTCCGCGTGCGCGTTCGCCATCGCCACCCCGTGCCCGGCCCAGCGCAGCATCTCGATGTCGTTGGGCATGTCGCCGAACGCGACGATCGCGTCCCGCGCCACCCCGACCAGTTCGGCCACCTCCGCGAGGCCGCGCGCCTTGGTCACCCCCGGCGCGGAGATCTCGATCAGCCCGCGGTTGGTCGAGAAGGTGACGTCGACCGCGTCGCCGAGCAGTTCGGTCGCCGCCAGCGACATCTCCTCGCTGGTCATCTTCTCGTGCCGGACGAGCAGCTTGGTCGCGGTGTGGCCGAGCACCTCGGCGCGTGGCCGCACGTTGCTCTCCGCGTCGCCCCACGGGTTGCGGTAGCCGGGCTCGGTGGCGAACGGGGCGCCGGCGGAGTCGGGGCCGGGTTCGGCGCGCTCGGTCGCCACCTTGATGCCGGGCAGCACCCTGGCCAGCGCGTGCACGACGTCGTGCAGCACGAGCGCGTCGAGGCCGTGCACGGACAGCACCCGGGCTGCCGCGATGTCGTAGACGATGGCGCCGTTGGCGCAGACCGCGTAGCCGTCGAGGCCAGCCATGTCCGCCACGGGCGGAATCCACCGCGGCGGACGGCCGCTGACCAGCACGAACGGTGTGTCCGCCGCGATCACCCTGCGGATCATGGCCGCTGTGCGCACGGTGATCTGCTCGAACGGGTCGAGCAGGGTGCCGTCGATGTCGGACGCGATCAGCCGGGGTTTCTGCACCTCTGCATCCTCCCTGACGCGAGATGCGCGCGAAGGGTGTTCCCCGTTACCGTACGGCCGATTCGAGGGGGAGAAGTGAACTATCCGTACTCGCCGTACTACGGTCAGCCGCCGTATCAGCCATACTGGGGTCCGAAACCGCCGTCGCGGGCGATGGCCGCGGTGGCCGCGCTCGTGTTCTTCGCCTGCTGCCTGCTCATGTTCATGATCGTCGTGGTCGGATGGTCGCTGGAGGAGGTCGGCAGCGGGCACGTGCCGAACAACCCGCAGTTCCTCACCGCCGCCGTCGGCATCCAGCTCGTGGACCACGTCGGCCCGGTCTGGCAGGCGCCGCGCGTGCTCACGGCGGTGGTCGGGGTGTTCGCGCTGCTGCTGGCACCGACGCTGGCGGCCGGTTTCGACGCCGGGCGGGTGCTGCTCGGCATCCTCGGCGCGACGATGACCGCGTACTACGGGTACATGCTGGTCTACCTGTTGACACAGAACGGTTTCCGGGTCAGCGGGATCGTCATCCTGGCCCTGGGGCTCTGGCTGATCGCGTTCGTCTTCTGCTGTCTGCCGCCGGTCGGCCGCGGGATGCTCAGCTACCGCAGGCGGTTCGCCGCGTATGTCGGCGGCTACCGATAGGTTCGAGTCGTGCGTGTTGGCATCGTGATCCTCCCCGAGCACCGCTGGTGGGCAGCCGAGCCGCGGTGGCGCGGCGCGGAGACATACGGCTTCGACCACGTCTGGACCTACGACCACCTCGGCTGGCGCACGCTGGTCGACGGTCCGTGGTTCGACGCGGTCCCCACCCTGACCGCCGCCGCGATGGTCACCTCGACCATCCGGCTCGGCACCTTCGTGGTCTCGCCCCACTTCCGCCACCCGGTCCCGTTCGCCCGGCAGCTCCTGGCCCTGGACGACATCTCCGACGGCCGGTTCATGCTCGGCCTCGGCTCCGGCGCGAGCGGCGCGGGCGGCTACGACCGGACGGTCATGGGCGGCCCCGAGGTGACGCCAAGACAGGTGTCCGACCGGTTCGCCGAGTTCGTCGAGCTGACCGACTCGCTGCTGGTCAGACCCAGGACGGACCACTCCGGCGAGTACTACCAGGCCGTCGCCGCCCGCAACGCGCCCGGCTGTGTGCAGCGGCCCCGGCTGCCGTTCCTGGTCGCGGCCAACGGGCCGAAGGCGATGCGGGTGGCCGCCCGGTTCGGCCAGGGTTGGGTCACCACCGGTCGCCCGGGCGCCGACAGCGTGGCCGCGTGGTGGCGCAACGTCGCCGAGTGCGCCGACCGGTTCGACGAGGTGCTCGCCGCGCACGGCCGCGACCGGTCCACCGTCGACCGGTATGTCAGCGTCGACGCGTCGCCGCTGTTCGCGCTGGAAAGCGTCGGGGCGTTCCGGGAACACCTCGGCCGGGCGGCGGAACTGGGCTTCACCGACGTGGTCACGCACTGGCCCCGCGCCGACGGCCCGTACGCGGGCCGCGAGACCGTGCTGGAGGAGGTCGCCGCCGACGTGCTGCCGCTGCTCGGCGGCCGGGCGAGCAGGAAAACGGGTGCCGAGGGCAACGCGGGCCCGGGCCCGCGCGTCCATGACAGTGAGGCAGGCAAGTCGGAGGGATGAAGTGGGGACACGGGCCCCGGCGTCGGGGGAGCGGCGCCGGGGCCCGTCCGCTTGTCGGCCCCCGCCGTCACGCGGGTAACCTGGGCCCCCGTGAGCGCCGCCAACTCCCTTGAGAACTTCGCAGCCTACGACTTGGTCATCGTCGGGTCCGGTTTCTTCGGCCTGACCATCGCCGAGCGCATCGCGACCCAACTCGGCAAGCGCGTACTCGTGCTGGACCGCCGGTCGCACATCGGCGGCAACGCCTACTCGGAGGCCGAGCCGGAGACCGGCATCGAGGTGCACAAGTACGGCGCGCACCTGTTCCACACCTCGAACAAGCGGGTGTGGGACTACGTCAACCAGTTCACCGAGTTCACCGGCTACCAGCACCGCGTGTTCGCCCGCTACCAGGGCCAGGTCTACGCGTTCCCGATGAACCTCGCGCTGATCAACAACTTCTTCGGCCGCTCCTTCACCCCGGACGAGGCCAAGGCGCTGATCGCCGAGCAGGCCGCGGAGATCGACACCGACGCCGCGCAGAACCTGGAGGAGAAGGCGATCTCGCTGATCGGGCGCCCGCTCTACGAGGCGTTCGTCCGCGGCTACACCGCCAAGCAGTGGCAGACCGACCCCAAGGAGTTGGGCGCGGCGATCATCACCCGCCTGCCGGTCCGCTACAACTTCAACAACCGGTACTTCAACGACACCTACGAGGGGCTGCCCGTCGAGGGCTACACCGCGTGGCTGGAGAAGATGGCCGCGCACCCGAACATCGACGTGCTGCTCGACACCGACTACTTCGACGTGCGCGAGCGCGTCCCGGCAGGCACCCCGACCGTCTACACCGGACCGATCGACCGGTACTTCGACTACGCCGCGGGCGAACTGGGCTGGCGCACGCTCGACTTCGAGACCGAGGTCGTGGCGACCGGCGACTTCCAGGGCACCTCGGTGATGAACTACAACGACGAGGACGTGCCCTTCACCCGGATCCACGAGTTCCGCCACTTCCACCCCGAGCGCACCCACTACCCGACCGACAAGACGGTCATCGTGCGCGAGTACTCGCGGTCCGCGGAGTCCGGCGACGAGCCGTACTACCCGATCAACACCCCCGAGGACCGCGCCAAGCTCGCGCACTACCGGGAGCTGGCCAAGGCGGAAGCCGCGCAGAGCAACATCATCTTCGGCGGTCGGCTGGGCACCTACCAGTACCTCGACATGCACATGGCGATCGGTTCGGCCCTGTCGGTCTTCGACAACAAGATCGCCCCGCACCTGCGCGACGGCGCCGCCCTCGACGGTTCCATCGACGTCTAGAAACGCCGGACCCCCCGATGGAGATTGTGCATCGGGGGGACTATCGGCGACCTGGAGGTAGGCACGTGGACCGCAGCCCATCCGTCCTGGGGCGGGAGACCGCCGCGTTGAGCCGGGTGCAGGGCGCCATCGGCACACCCGCGGTGGTGACGGCGGCCCGCGGGCTGTCCCTGTTCGGTGAGCACAGCGCGGGCTGGCTCGCGCTCGGCCTGATCGGCGCCGCGCTCGACCGGCGCAGGCGCCGCGACTGGCTGGCCGCCTCGGCGGGTGTGGTCGCCGCGCACGCCGCGTCGATCGCGGTGAAGCGGGTCGTGCGCCGGCCGCGGCCGGACGATCCAGGGGTGCGGGTGCTCGTCGGCACGCCGAGCAAGCTCAGCTTCCCGTCGGCGCACGCCACGTCCACCACCGCCGCGGCGGTGCTGTTCTCCGCGCTCACCGGGCGCAGGCTCGTGCCCGTGCTGGTCCCGCCGATGCTGGTCTCGCGGCTGGTGCTCGGCGTGCACTACCCGAGCGACGTGCTCGCGGGCTCCGTCCTGGGCGCCGCGGTCGGCGCGCTGGTGCGGCGCGGACTGGGCCGCCGGTGAGCGCCGAGGCGACGACGGTCGCGGGCAGGCCGAACCTGCTCGGCGGCCTGGTCCGCACAGCGCGGCCGCGGCAGTGGGTCAAGAACGTCCTGGTCGTCGCCGCCCCGTTCGCCGCGAACCGGATCTTCGAGCGCACCGTGCTGATCGACGCCGCGATCGCGTTCGTCGCGTTCTGCCTGGTCTCCTCGGCGGTGTACCTGGTCAACGACGCGGTGGACGTGGCGGCCGACCGCGAGCACCCGACCAAGCGCAACCGACCCATCGCGGCCGGGATCGTGCCGGTGCCGCTGGCCTACGCCGTCGCTGGCGCGCTGTTCGTGGCCGCACTCGCGATCGGCCTGCTGTCCGGGTGGCCGCTGGTCATCGTGCTCGCGGTGTACGCGGCGGTGCAGATGGGCTACTGCTTCGGCCTCAAGCACCAGCCGGTCATCGACCTGTGCATCGTCGCGTCCGGGTTCCTGCTGCGCTCCATCGCGGGCGGCGTCGCGGCGGGAATCCCGCTGTCGCAGTGGTTCCTGCTGGTCACGGCGTTCGGCTCGCTGTTCATGGTGTCCGGCAAGCGGTACGCCGAGATCATCCTGTACGAGCGGACCGGGGCCAAGATCCGCGCGTCGCTGGCGAAGTACTCCTCGACCTACCTGCGGTTCGTGTGGGCAACCTCGGCCGCGATCATGATCACCACGTACTCGCTGTGGGCGTTCGAGATCCGCGAGGTCAGCCCGAACAACTCGGTGTGGGCGGTCATCTCGATCGTGCCGTTCGTCATCGCCGTCCTGCGCTACGCGGTCGACGTGGACGAGGGCGGGGCGGGTGAGCCGGAGGACATCGCCCTCAAGGACCGCGTCCTGCAGATCCTCGGCGCCGCCTGGCTCGCGTGCCTGGCGCTGTCGGTGTACCTCTAGATCGGCAGCTTGCGGAACAGTGGGCGCGGCACGTGCCGTAGCACCGACATGACGGCTCGCCATGGCGCTGGCGCCCACACCAGGTCCTTGCGGCCGCGCACGGCGTCGACCACGATCTCGGCGACCTTGTCCGGGGTGGTGGCCAGCGGCGCGGGCTTGAGCCCCGCGGTCATCTTGGTGTGCACGAAACCGGGCCGCACCACGGTGACGTGGACGCCCTCGGGCCGCAGCGCCTCGCCGAGGCCGAGGTAGAACCCGTCGAAGCCCGCCTTGGTGGAGCCGTAGACGAAGTTCGACCGGCGCACCCGCTCACCGGCCACAGAGGACAGTGCGACCAGCGCCCCGTGGCCCTGCTTACGCAGCCGCTCGGCCAACGCAATGCCCAGTGACACGGGAGCGAGGTAGTTAACCTTGGCCAGTTCCACCCCGGCCGCGTGATCCTGCCAGAGCTGCTCGGCGTCACCCAGGAGTCCGAACGCGACGATCGTGACGTCCACGTCACCCTCGGCGAACGCGTCCGCGACCACCTTCGGGTGGGACTCGATGTCCTTGGCCTCGAAGGGAATCGTGCGCACGGTCGCGCCCAGCGCGCGCAGGCCCTCCGCCGCCGCGTCGAGCCGGGTCGACGGGCGGGCGGCGAGGGTCACCGTGAGCGACCCCTGCCGCGCGTACCTCGCCGCGATGGCGAGGCCGATCTCGGAGGTTCCGCCGAGCAGGAGCAGGGACTGCGGGGTGCCGACTGCGTTGATCAAAGTCCGAGCCTTCGCGATTGGTCCGAGGTGAACGCCGGACCCAGGGTAGCGTCGGCCCGCCGCGCTCCTAGACTTGTCCCGGCCGTCGGGGTCAACAGGGGACGGGACATCGCACGTGGCCGAGGTCGGGAACGACACCCAGCGCACCGGGCTGGTCCACCAGCTTCTGCGGTTCGTGATGGTCGGCGGATTCTGCGCGCTGGTCGACTCGGGCACCTATTGGCTGCTGCTGCAAGCAGACCTGTGGGTGCACCTGGCCAAGGCGCTGAGCTTCATCGCGGGCACGACAACGGCGTACTTCCTCAACAAGCGCTTCACCTTCGTCGGCGCCCGGGATCGCGGCGCCGCGCAGGCAGGCGGCTTCGCGCTGCTCTACACGGTGACGTTCTTCGTCAACGTCGGCACCAACGCGCTGATGCTGCACCTGCTGCCGGAGATCCGCTGGGAGTACGCCGTGGCGTGGGTGGTCGCGCAGGGGCTCGGCACGGTCATCAACTTCGTGATGCTGCGCACCGTGGTGTTCCGGCACTGATCCCCGGGTGTTACGTGCCGAAGCCGGTGCGCTTGTTGGGGCTGCCGTAGACGCGGACATGTGCGGGCAGGTCGTCCAGGTGCGCGGTGACGACGTGGCCGAAGTTCACCGCGACGGTGGTGCCGTCCTCCAGTTCCGGGGTGTCGACCCCGCCGGAGGTCAGCAGCACGGGCAGCCGCGGCGCCAGGCTCTTGGCGCTCTTGGCGGACAGCGCGAACACCAGCGGCTCACCCCCGCTCGCCAGGTGCAGGATCAGGGCGTGCCTCGAATCGCTCATGTCCTGACTGGACCATTGCGAACCCTTGTCCCGCAAGCGAAGTTCGCCGACAGCAGATCCGCTGAGGGTGGACACGGGAGCTCGATCAGACCCCGAGCGTGGTCAGCCGGACGAACTGCGGCTCGTCTGGCGCCGGTCGCTCGCCCGCGCAGGACACCGGCAGCGGACGGGGTCGACGGGGCACCCGCGCGCCGGAACCACCGCCACGACCCGGGTACACCAGCAGGCCGCTCAGGGAGTCGGGCACCGCATCGAGGACCGCGGTCACCGCGGGCAGCCCGCAGAAGCGGTCACGTGCTTCGTCGTCGGTGAATTCCAGCTCGATGACGACTCCCCAGCGGTGCTCGTGCCACTGCCACCGCAGCGCCCCGTTGGTTATCGCCGCTTCGGTGAGGTGGTCGCCGTGCGCGCGCCGCCAAGCGCTCGCCGGGAACTCGCCGTCGAGGACTTCGATGGACAGCCAGTGGTCCATATGTCGAGCGTACGCCGGAGGCCGCCCGACGACCATGAGCGATCAGTGTCGGAAGAAGCGTTCCTGCCTGCCCTTGCGAACCAGCTTGAGCCACTCCAGGAACGCCTTCGGGTCGCGCTTGGTGCCCAGGAAGTACAGCCCGAACCGGACCAGCTCCAGCAGGCCGATCTTGCGCATGCCGGGCTGCGACATCAGGTATCCGCGGTTGCGGTAGGTGTAGTAGCGCTTGACCTCGTTCTCCGGGTCCTGCGCGTGCAGCCTGCCGCCGAGCATCGGCTTGAACTCGTCCGAGCCGTCCGGGTGCAGGTAGGCCGCGCGCAGGCAGGTGCCGAACGGCAGGCCCGAGCGCACCAGGCGGCGGTGGATCTCCACCTCGTCGCCGCGGAAGAACAGCCGGTAGTCCGGCACGCCGACGACGTCGAGGGTGGCCGCGCGGAACAGGGCGCCGTTGAACAGCGACGCGATGCCGGGCAGGAAATCCGTGCCCAGTTCGTCGGCGCTGCGCTTCCAGGTGAGGCCGCGGCGCAGCGGGAACGCGAGCTTCTCCGGGGCGTCGATGTTCGTCACGACCGGCGACACCTCGGCCAGGCCGCGCTTGTCGGCGACGTCGAGCAGGGTGGCGAGCACGGTCTCGTCGGCCGGACGCCCGTCGTCGTCGGCCAGCCAGACCCAGTCGGCGCCGAGGGCCAGGGCGTGCAGCATGCCGAGCGCGAAGCCGCCCGCGCCGCCGAGGTTGCGGTGCGAGACCAGGTAGGTCGAGGGCAGCGGGCAGGACTCGACAATGTCGCGGGCCGGGTCGTCGGGACCGTTGTCGACCACGATCAGATGCTCGGGCGCCCGGGTCTGCGCCCCGATCATCTTCAGCGAGTCGGCGAGCAGCGCCCGGCGGTGCCTGGTGACCACCACGGCCACGACCGAACCCGGCGGTAGCGCCACAGTGTTCATCGGACCTCGCCGAGCCTTTCGAGGGTGGCCTGGGTCATGTGCTCGAACGGGTCGTGGCCCTTGTAGGCCGTCAGGACCTCGCGCAGCGTGCCGTGCATCTTGACGCGGCCCTCGTCCATCCAGATCGCGGTGTTGCACAGCTCGAACAGCAGCTCGTCGGAGTGCGAGGCGAACACCAGCATGCCGGAGCGGCGCACCAGGTCGACCAGCCGGTCGCGGGCCTTGGCCATGAACGCCGCGTCGACCGCGCCGATGCCCTCGTCCAGCAGCAGGATCTCCGGGTCGATCGAGGTGACCACGCCCAGCGCCAGCCGCACCCGCATGCCGGTCGAGTAGGTGCGCAGCGGCAGGTGCAGGT
Organism: Actinokineospora sp.; assembly: GCF_052390155.1. Lineage (NCBI taxonomy): Bacteria > Bacillati > Actinomycetota > Actinomycetes > Pseudonocardiales > Pseudonocardiaceae > Actinokineospora > Actinokineospora sp. Next base: position 27,968 of record NZ_JBQTHF010000034.1, read on the forward strand.
AGTCGCCCAGTTCGGTGAAGGTGGAGATGTCCTCGACCCGCTGCTCCATCTGCTTGCGCGACATGCCCAGGAACAGGCCGCGGATCATGATGTTCTCCAGGCCGGAGATCTCCGGGTCCATGCCGACCGCGAGGTCGAAGACCGGCGCGATCTTGCCGTTGATCTCCGAGGTGCCCCGGGTGGGCTCGTAGATGCCCGACAGCAGGCGCAGCAGGGTGGACTTGCCCGCGCCGTTGTGCCCGACCAGGGCGACCCGGTCGCCCTCGTTGAGCGAGAGCGTGATGTCGTGCAGCGCCTCGATGATCGGCACCCGGGCGTCGGTGCCGATCTTGCCGCCGACCTTGCCCAGCACGGCCTTCTTCAGCGAGCGGGTCTTGGCGTCGAAGATGGGGAAGTCGACGGAGGCGTTGCGCACCTCGATGTTGACCATGTTCGGATGCCTCACTCAGACCCAGTAGGAAACACGCGCACGGTAGTTGCGCATGGCGAGCAGCGTCAGGCCCCAGCCCGCGACGGTGAACCCGCCGACGACGGCCCAGTGGTGCCAGCTCTGTTCGCTGCCGATCAGCGGCGCCCGCAGGATCTGGATGAAGTGGTAGACGGGGTTGAGTTCGGCCACCAGCACCTGCCAGTTGCCCAGGTCCTCGCCGAATTTCTTGGTCAGCACGTCCACCGGCCACACGATCGGCGTCATGAAGAACAGCAATTGCGTGAGCGCGCCGATGACCTGGGGGATGTCGCGGTAGCGGGTGCTGATGATGCCGAACAGCAGCGCCACCCACATGCCGTTGAACGCGATCAGCGCGAACGCCGGGATGGCCAGCACGATGGTCCAGCCCAGTCCGGGTTGCGGGACGCCGCCCTCGCTGAGGGTGTAGCCGACCGTGTTCAGGTCGCTGAAGAAGATGACCAGCACGACCGCGTAGACCAGCAGGTTGTGCGCGAACATCAGGGTCAGCCGCCACACCGTGCGCAGCGCGTACACCGTCAGCGGCGCGGGCAGGTGCTTGATCAGGCCCTCGTTGGAGATGAACGTGTCGGCGCCCTCGGTGAGGCAGCCGACCATGAAGTTCCAGACGATGAACCCGACCGTGAGGTACGGCAGGAACGTGCCGATGGGCGTGTCGAAGAGTTGCGAGTACAGCAGGCCGAGACCGGCCGCCGTGACTGCCATGCTCAGCGTGATCCACAGGGGGCCGATCACCGAGCGGCGGTAGCGCTGCTTGATGTCCTGCCAGCCGAGATGCCCCCACAGCTCACGTTGCGCGAAGCCGGTGCGGAGGTCGGCGACCGCACGACTCAGACTGCGCCCCGCGTGGACCACGGGCACGGGCATCTCCTCGATCGCGCTGGTTGCTTGCACGGGGTACCAGAGTACCGGCGGCGACTATGCCCGTCGGGCACGGGCTCACACGTCGGTGATGCGCACAACCACCTGTTCGTTGAGGTGCGTGTACGCCTCGTACTGGGCCTTGGTGCTGCCCTGGGCGAGGTATTCCTGCCACGCCTTGAACTCGTGCTCGCGCCAGCCGGGGTAGTTGAAGAACTCGTCGAACACCACGATGCTGCCGACCCGCAGCCGCGGCCCGACCAGCTCCAGCACGGTCCTGGCCGAGCTGTAGAGGTCGCCGTCGATGTGCAGCAGGTCGACCGGCTCGGGGTGGGCGGCCAGGAAGTCGGGCAGGGTGTCGGCGAACCAGCCGACCACCAGCTCGGCGCCGGGCACGTCGGGGAGTCCGTCGACCTGGAAGGTGCCCGCCGGGAAGCCGAGCCGCCAGTCGTCCGGCAGGCCCTCGAACGAGTCGAACCCGTAGACGCCCTCGCCGCCGCGCGCCGCCGAGATGATCTTCAGCGTGGTGCCGGTGAAGACGCCGAACTCCAGCGCCAGCCCGCCCTCCGGGGCGATCGACAGGCCGTATTCCAGGGTCTGGTGCGGGTGCGGGAAGTGCCTGGCCGTGGACATGTACCGCGCGGCGAAGTCACCCGCGTCCGCCGCCGCCTCCCGCTCCGCGCCGAACACGATGTCCCGGTGCGCGCGCTCCTCGGCCTCCCGCAGGTAGTCCGACTGGTCGTGCAACTGCCTGCGGATCTCGGCCAGCTCGTGGCGCATCGCGTCGAGTTCGCGGGACTGTTCGCCACGGTGTCGGGCGACCACCTCGTCGACCGCGCGCATGAGCTTGTCGCGCACCGATCGCTTGAGTCGGTCGGTCCGCAGCGCTCCGCGCACCTTGTCGAGCATGCCCAGCTCCTCTCGCGATCAGGTCAGCGCAGGATACGGGCACGACCGTGCGCGGGCGTAACGAGCGTCACAGGTACTGGCCGGTCCCGCGGATGTGCGGGCCCTCGGGGCCCTCGGGCTGACCGACGCCCGGCGGCAGCCCGCGGCGCATCTGCTCAAGCTGGACCCTGGCGGCCATCTGCTGGGCGAACAGCGCGGTCTGGATGCCGTGGAACAGGCCTTCCAGCCAGCCGACGAGTTGGGCCTGCGCGATGCGCAGCTCCGCGTCGGACGGCGTGGTCTCCTCGGTGAACGGCAGCGACAGTCGCTCCAGCTCCTCGCGCAACTCCGGGGCCAGCCCGTCCTCCAGTTCGGCGATGGAGCGCTTGTGGATCTCGCGGAGCCGGTTGCGGCTGGCCTCGTCCAGCGGTGCCGCGCGCACCTCCTCCAGCAACTGCTTGATCATGGTGCCGATCCGCATGACCTTCGCGGGCTGCTCGACCATGTCGCTGACCGACTCGGCTGGGCCGTCGCCCGCGCCGGGGATGCGCGCCGCACCGAGCGGAGAGCCGTCCGGCCCCACGATCATCACGTGGTTGGCCTGCTCGGCGGCCTCGTCGGTGCGGTCGGGACCGTGCATGGGTTGGCTCATCTGTTCCGTCCTGGGCCAGGTCTGGATCCGATCGAAGGGTGTCCCCCAAGGGGACTCCGCCGAAGTCACCTGTGCGAGGGTAGTCGCCTCGCCGCCCCACGGACCGACGGCCGCCGGACGTGCGTACGGTGTGCCGCATGGCCTTCGACGTCGCTCGAATCCGCGGGCTCTTTCCCGCGCTGGGGGACGGCTGGGTACACCTCGATTCGCCCGCGGGGATGCAGGTGCCCGAGCAGGTCGCGACGGCAGTGTCGACCGCGCTGCGCGCGCCCGTGTCGGGGCCCGGCGGTATCTTTCCGGCCTCGCAGCGCGCCGAGGCGATCGTCGACGCGGCCCGCCGCGCGGTGGCCGATCTGGTCGGCGGCGACCCGGCGGGCGTGGTGCTCGGCCCGAACACCGCCGTGCTGCTCGCCCGGCTCGCCGAGGCCCTCGGCGACGGCTGGCTGATCGGCGACGAGGTCGCCTTATCCCGGCTCGACCACTCCGCCAACACCGCGCCGTGGCTGCGGGTGGCGCAGCGCGCGGGGGCGACGGTGCGCTGGGCCGAGATCGACATCGAGACCTGCGAGCTGCCCGCCTGGCAGTACGAGAACCTGATCTCGCACCGGACGAAGGTCGTCGCGGTCACCGCGGCCTCCGGCGCGGTCGGCACCCGGCCCGACCTGAACAAGATCGCCGACCTGGCCAAGGCCGCGGGCGCGTGCACGGTGGTCGACGCGTCGTCCTCGGCGCCGTTCGTGCCGCTCGACATCCACGCCATCGGCGCGGACGTGGTGGCCGTGTCCGCGAGCGCGTGGGGCGGGCCCGCGGTGGCGGCGCTGGCCTTCGCCGACCCGGCCGTGCTCGACCGGCTGCCCGCCACCTCGCTCAACCCCCGCGCGCACGGCCCCGAGCGGCTCGAACTCGGCCAGCACGCCTACCCGCTGCTCGCGGGCCTGGTCGCCTCCGTCGACTACCTCGCCGAGTTGGACGACGCGGCCACCGGCACCCGGCGCGAGCGGCTGCAGACCTCGCTCAGCTCGGCCAAGTCCTACCAGGCCGGGCTGCTGTCCCGGCTGATCGGCGACCTGCGCGGCCAGTTGCACGTCATGGTCATCGGCGACGCCATGCGCCGCATTCCCGCGCTCGCCTTCACCGTCGCCGACGTCAAGGCACACGACGCGGTCGTGCACCTCGCCGAGCGCGGTATCTGCGCCTTCGCCGACGACACCCCGAGCGGCGTCTTCGCCACCCTGGGGGTCAACGAGGTGGGCGGCGCGGTCCGCGTCGGCCTCGCGCACTACACCCACGCCGTCGAGATCGACCAGCTCGTCGAGGCCATCACCTCGCTCAGGAACTGACCGCCAGCACCAGCTTGCCGAACACGCCGCCCGCTTCGAGCATCCGGTGGGCGTCGGCGGCGCGCTGGATCGGCAGCACCTCGTGCACCACCGGCCGCACCGTGCCCGCGGCGATCATCGGCCACACGTGCTCGACCACCGCCGCCGTGATCGCGCCCTTCTCGGCCACCGGGCGGTAACGCAGACCGGTCGCGGTGACGCTCGCGTTCTTGGCCAGCAGTGCCCCGAGGTTCAGCTCACCGGTCGCCCCGCCCTGCATTCCGATCACCACCAGCCTGCCGCCGCGGTTGAGTGCGGCCACGTTCCGCGGCAGGTATTTCCCGCCCATGTTGTCGAGGATCACATCGGCGGAGATCTCGTTCTCGAATTCCCGCTCGCGGTAATTCAGCGTGACGTCGGCGCCCAATTCGCGGCAGCGGGTGAGCCGTTCGGCGGAACCCGCGGTGACGGCCACGGTCGCGCCGAGCGCTTTTCCGACCTGAATGGCGTGCGTGCCGATTCCGCCCGCGCCGCCGTGGACCAGCAGGGTCTCGCCCGCGCCGAGTCGGGCGGTGTGGACCACGTTCGACCACACGGTGCAGGCCACCTCGGGCAGCCCGGCCGCGGTCACCAAGTCCACACCGGACGGAATCGGCATGAGCTGAACCGCCGGGACGGCCACCAATTCCGCGTAGCCGCCGCCCGCGAGCAGTGCGCACGCCGGGTCACCGACGTGCCAGTCCGAGACACCCTCGCCGAGGGCCGCGACGGTGCCGGAGCATTCCAGTCCGACGATCGGGCTGCTGCCCGCCGGTGGTGGGTAGAAACCCTTGCGCTGCAACAGGTCTGCCCGGTTCACCGCGGTGGCCGCGACCCGCAGCAGGACCTCGCCGGGACCCGGCTCGGGGTCGGGTGCGGCCGACCACCGCAGGACCTCCGGGCCGCCGGGCTCGCTGATTGTGATCGCGTGCATGCCGCGACCGTATCCGGCTTTCCGTCCGATCACAGTCCCAGGTGAACACTTGACCGGCGAGGTTTTGGGAGTAAGAGTCACGTTCGCCGGAATCCGAGTCGTCGGGGTCGCCGTGATCCGGCACGATCACCGCCATGAAGGGAAGTTCACCGATGCCGTCCCCAAGGACACCGGTTCGGGCCGGGGCACTGCTGCTCGCCGCCTGTACCGGTCTCGTGCTCACCGCGGTCCCCGCGTCCGCGCAGGTCCAGCTCCCCGACGGACCCGCGCTGGCCCGCAATCTCACCAAGAAGGTCACGGTCAGTGGGATCAACCGGCACCTGATCGCCCTGCAGCGCCTGGCCGACCGCAACGGTGGCACGCGCGCGGCGGGCACCCCGGGATACGACGCCAGCGTCGAGTATGTCGCGGGCAAGCTGCGGGCCGCGGGCTACGACGTGACCACGCCCGAGTTCACCTACCCGGTGCAGATCACCGACGCGGCGTTCGCCGACGCGGGCGGCACCCGGGTCGACGCATTCCCGATGGCCGAGTCGCCGCAGACCCCGGCGGGCGGTGTCACCGGCCCGCTGGTGGCCGTTCCGCAGGACGCCACCCCGGGTTGCGAGGCCGCCGACTTCGCGGGCCTGCCGATGACCGGCGGAATCGCGCTGATCCGCCGCGGTGCCTGCACCTTCGCCCAGAAGCAGCAGAACGCCGCCGCCGCGGGCGCGATCGCCGTGCTGGTCGCCAACAACGTCGACGGCCCGCTCACCAACGTCACCGTCGGCGAGGGCGCCACGCTGCCCACGGGCGGCGTCAGCAAGGCCGACGGCGACACGCTGTTCACCAAGGACGGTGTGTCGACCACCGTCGACATGCGCTTCCACGTCGAGGAGCGCCCGTCGCGCAACGTCATCGCGCAGACCAAGACCGGCCGCAAGAGCAACGTGGTCATGGCGGGCGCGCACCTCGACAGCGTCGAAGAGGGCGCCGGCATCAACGACAACGGCTCGGGCAGCTCCGCGCTGCTGGAGACCGCGCTGCAGCTCGGCGGCTCGCCCAAGGTCAACAACGCCGTCCGGTTCGCCTGGTGGGGCGCCGAGGAGCTCGGCCTGGTCGGCTCCACGAAGTACGTGCAGTCGCTGACCTTCGAGCAGCAGCTCGACATCGCCCTGTACCTGAACTTCGACATGGTGGCCTCGCCCAACGCGGCGTACTTCGTCTACGACGGCGACGACTCCGACGCCGAGGGCGCTGGCGAGGGCCCGTACGGCTCGGCCCAGATCGAGGCCGCGTTCGCCGGGTTCCTGGGCGCCACCGGCACCCCGACCGAGGGCACCGACTTCTCGGGCCGGTCGGACTACGGCGAGTTCATCGCCCAGGGCATCCCCGCGGGTGGTCTGTTCACCGGCGCCGAGGGCATCAAGACCCAGGAGCAGGCCGACAAGTGGGGCGGCCAGGCAGGCGTCGCATACGACAAGTGCTACCACGCCAAGTGCGACAACCTGGGCAACGTCGACCGGGTCGCGCTCGACCGCAACGCCGACGCGATCGCCTGGGTGACCGCGTCCTACGCGATCAGCACCGAGGACATCAACGGCGTCCCGCCGAAGGCCAACGCCGCGGCCGCGACCGCGGCCAAGGTGGCGGCGCGGATGGTCGTCATCAAGACCTCGGACGGCGGTCACGCGCACTCGCACGCCGCGGTCGCCTAAATTGTTATCTCCGCTCGGTTAGCCCGAAAAGCCCCGTGTCGCCTGGCGGCACGGGGCTTTTCCGGCACTGTTTCCCGATGGCCAAGTAAAACTATGCGCAGTTGGGAATGAACAGCTATTGACCAGCAGCTCCGATCAGGTGAGGGTGGCACTCGCCGGAGCACGGATCGCGTCGGGGCGATCACCGGTGGCACCTAAACCCATGAGCAAGGGGACCTGCATGCCCACAAGTCAGACGCTGCGCGTCGGAGCCGCCATCCTCGTGGCCGCCGGCGCACTGGCGTTCACCACGATCCCGTCATCGGCGGCGCCGAACGCGTCCGCCGAGCTGCCGGACGGCCCTGCCCTCGCCCGCAACCTCGTCAAGAAGGTGACCGGGGCGAACGTCAACCGGCACCTCATCGCCCTGCAGCGGTTCGCGGACCGCAACGCGGGCATTCGCGCGGCGGGCACCCCGGGCCACGCCCAGTCGGCCGAGTACATCGAGTCGAAGCTCGTCGGCGCCGGGTTCGACGTGTCCCGACACGAGTTCCCGTTCACCTTCGTGCAGACGCTGGCCGAGAAGCTGACCTCCGGCGGTACTGCGGTGCCGATCACGATCATGACCTACAGCTTGTCCACCCCGACCGGAGGCATCACCGCCCCGCTGGCTGTCGTCCCCCTGGCAGGCGACGCGACCCCCGGCTGTGAGGTCACCGACTACGTCAGCGCCACCGGCAAGATCGCCCTGATCTCGCGTGGCGGCTGCACCTTCGCCGCGAAGCAGCAGGCCGCGTTCGACGCGGGCGCTGTCGGCGCGATCATCTACAACAACACCGCGGGTCCGCTGAACGGCACCCTGGGCGACCCGGCCGCGGCGAAGCTGCCCACCGGCGGCATCACCCAGGCTGACGGCACCGCGCTGGCCGCGTCCGGCGGAACGGTCACCCTGGAGCTGCGCGCGCTGCGTGAGGAGCGCACCAGCTACAACGTGATCGCGCAGACCAAGACCGGCCGCAAGAACAACGTCGTCATGGCGGGCGCGCACCTCGACAGCGTGGTGCAGGGCCCGGGCATCAACGACAACGGCTCGGGCAGCGCGGGTCTGCTGGAGACCGCACTGCAGCTCGGCGGCTCGCCGCGGGTCAACAACGCGGTGCGCTTCGCCTGGTGGAGCGCCGAGGAGCTGGGTCTGGTCGGGTCCACGCGGTACGTCGAGTCGCTGACCTTCGAGCAGCAGCTCGACATCGCCCTGTACCTGAACTTCGACATGATCGCGTCGCCGAACGCGGCGTACTTCGTCTACGACGGCGACGACTCCGACGCTGTCGGCGCGGGCGAAGGCCCGTACGGCTCGGCGCAGATCGAGGCCGCGTTCGTGGGCTTCTTCGGCGCCACTGGCACCCCGACCCAGGGCACCGACTTCTCGGGCCGTTCGGACTACGGCGAGTTCATCGCGCAGGGCATCCCGGCCGGTGGTCTGTTCACCGGCGCCGAGGGCATCAAGACCCAGGCCCAGGCGGACCTGTGGGGCGGTCAGGCGAACGTCGCCTACGACAAGTGCTACCACCAGAAGTGCGACAATCTGGGCAACCTGGACCGCACGGCACTCGACCGCAACTCCGACGCCATGGCCTGGGTGACCGCGTCCTACGCGATCAGCACCGAGGACATCAACGGCATCCCGCCGACGGCGAACGCCAAGTCGGAGGCCACGGCCACGACGGTCAAGGCCAGCAAGGCCGCGGCCCGTATGGTCATCATCAATTCCGGCAACCACGACGGTGGCCACCAGCACACCCACGACGTGGCCGAGTAAGCCCACCGAGTGAGCAGAACCCCCGTGGCGCCAGGCGCCACGGGGGTTCTGCGTTGTCTGGTCCTGCGTCGTTCCGGTCAGCCCAGGTTGCGGGTGTTGAAGGTGTCGCACTGGGTCGGGTCGCCGCCGTTGATGCCGGTGGTGAACCAGCGCTCCCGCTGCGCGGACGAGCCGTGCGAGAACTGGCTCTCGTCGACCTTGCCGCCGCCGAGGTTCTTCTGGATGAAGTCGTCACCGATGCGCGCCGCGACGTCCAGCGCGCGGTTGACGTCGTCCTGCGAGATCGACCGGATCAGCGGCTTGCCACTGGACGTCGGCACGTTCGTCGCGTGGTTGGCCCACACCCCCGCGAAACAGTCGGCCTGCAGCTCCAGCCGGACACCGTCGGACTGCGGCCCGGTGCCCGGGCGCACCCGGTCGGAGGTACCGAACAGGTTCTGCACGTGGTGGCCATACTCGTGGGCCAGTACGTAGGCTTCGGCGAAGGTGCCGCCCTGCGCGCCGAAGCGGCTCTGCAGCTCCTTGAAGAAGGTCAGGTCGATGTAGATCTGCTTGTCGGCGGGGCAGTAGAACGGGCCGACGTCGGCGGTCGCGCTGCCGCACGCGGTGTTCACCCCGCCGCTGAAGAACCGGGTCGGTGCGGGCTGGTAGGTCAGTCCCGATCGGGCGAACTCGTCGGTCCAGTAGCCCTGGATCGAGTTGATGACCGCGACCAGCGCGCAGTCGGACTTGGTGTTCGCGTCCTTGCCGGTGCGGCACTCCTGCGCCAGGTCGGTGTTGCTCACCGTCTGCCCGCCGCTCACGTCCCCGGTGCTCAGCGGCGCGCCCGCGGGCACCCCGCCGAGCTGCGAGAGCACGAAATAGATGATGACTCCGACGATGCCGAGACCACCACCACCGAGGGCGACGCGGCCGCCGACTCCGCCGCCCGCACCCCGCATGTCCTGCACCTGGGAGGTGTCCAGGGCTACGTCGTCGTTGAACTCCACGGGCCACTCCGCGTCTGAGGCGTCGGGGCGGGGCCCCGGTTGTCGGCTCAAACGATAGGCCGGCGCCGATCACCCGGAGGGGTCGACATACACCTGGGTGCGGCGCCTGTCGGCAGCCGCACCCAGGTGACCGATCTTCTCGTGTAGTGGCCGCGACCCGAACCGGTTGGCGTGGAGCCCTGCCAGGCGTGTCTGAGACACGTCCGACGCAAGGATCAACATCGTCGAGGTGCGATCCGTGTACGTTCCGCGCACGCGGGCACTCGAATTACCGGGGTCTCACGCTGCTCCGCAGTCGCGACTGGGTCGATCTCGTTCGGCTCAGGCGCGGGGTCGCAGCAGATCGCGGGCCACTACTGGAGATAGCTGCTCCGCCACGGCACCACCTACCCTCTCTCGGCAGGCTCGGCGACCGGGCACATTCACCTGCTGTGCTTCGGGTCCTCGCGGGCCGGCCATGACTCCATGGTGCTCCCCTCTCCGCCCGGAGACAACCCTTTACCCCGCCCTGAACAGGTGAGATTCCCGGTCACTGTCCGAAGCGAACGGTCACGGGTCGGCGCGGACTCTCGTCAAAACGCCTGCTTGGCGAGTCGAACGCCGTAACCTGGTCGCGTGACATCAGTGAAAGCCGAACCCCGGTGGCTCGGTCCCGGCGAGGCGCGCGCGTGGCGCGCGTACGTCATCGCCAGCGAACTGCTGCGCAGGCAGCTCAACCGCGAGCTCCAGGACAACCACGGCCTCGCGCTGCCCGACTACGAGGTGCTGGTCCGGCTTTCGGAGCGGGAGGGCTGGCAGATGCGGATGAGCCAGCTCGCTGGCCAGGTCGCGTCGTCCAAGAGCAGGCTCTCCCACCAGATCTCGCGGTTGGAGAAGTCCGGGCTGGTCCGCCGTTCCGGCTGCCCGGAGGATGCCCGCGGCGTCGTGGCCGAACTGACCCAGAAGGGCATGGAGGTACTCCGCACCGCCGCCCCCACCCACGTCGACGGGGTCCGCAGCCACCTGGTCGACCTCATGTCGCCAGAAGAGCAGGCCGTCGTGGCCGCGGTGTTCGAGCGGGTCATCGCCCATCTCGACCTCTCGTGACCAACCCGGTCGGCGCCTTGGCTACGCTGATCGGACCGGGAGGCGTGGCAGAGCGGCCGAATGCATCCGCCTTGAAAGCGGAAGACGGGCAACCGTCCGGGGGTTCAAATCCCTCCGCCTCCGCTGAACGAGGACCATTGCCTCGACGTTCGAACCCGAACATCGGCGTCATCCGTGCGCGGACCGCGGTCGGGTGCTGTTGCTTGTCTTCGTGCTACTCCTGCACCGGTTCTGTTCTGTCTCGTTCCGCCAGAACGGCCCATGAGACCCGCTGACCGCTGCTGGCACGATCGTCAACGAACGTGATTCCCTGCTGTTCAAGCAACTGCCTGCAGTGTTCTGGCCCTTGCCCGTTGCGGTCATGCCATCTTGGGTTGACGCTCCCATCGTCCACGAGAATCCGTTCTGGATGTGGAAAGCTCGGGTCGGTGGCGGCGGCACGACCGACACCTCGGGCCGCTGCCGTGTCGCCTCGTACCGCGATGGATATGTCGCCATAGCTTGCCCACTCGCCTACCCGGATCCGAGAAGCGACTCGCTTGAAGACGGTCGTGGTGGCCCGATACCGGGATGCGAGACGCCAGCGCTGAGGTGTCTCTCTGGGAACCAGTTCGACGAGGCCAGCTCTATCCAGTGCCTGCAGTGTTGAGTGAGTGTTGGGTACCTCGTAGTCGATCAGAGCTGCGATGTCTGCCGTCTTCAGGCCAGTCTCGTCGGCCAGTTGAGGGAGTTCGAGAATTTGTTGTTGGCGCTGCCCACGCCCTTGTGGTAGGTCGACGTTGTCGACGGGGACCGCGGCATCCGTCCCCTTCTCCAGCTCTGTGGCCAACGTGAGGCATGCGTCGCTCACGTTGCGGAGAAAGTCTGAGATGGCATCAGCGGCAATCATGTCAAGTCCTGTCATAGGATGGTCATCCAACTTGATAAGACCGTAGTCGACAGGTGTCAAAGGTCAACTAAATGTGACCTCAACGCACAGTGGTCGCTGTGGTTGATGTCTGTTGTTGTCGCTGATCGACGTGCTGTGGCGCCGGTAGTTGTGCAAGTCTGTGTCGGTGAACATCGGGAGCGCGGGCCCCGCGACCAGCGGCCTGGCCGTGCTGGAGCAGGAGATGTACTCCGAGGCTGAGGCGGCCCGGTTACTCAGTGTGTCGCAGAGCACGCTGCATTACTGGCTGGAGGGCGGCACGCGCCTGGGCAAGACTTACCCGCCGATCATCCGCGAGAAGTCGCGGGGCGGTCATCCGGCCGTGACGTGGGCGGAGTTCGTCGAGTGCGGCTGGCTCAAGCAATATCGGCGGGAGAAGCGGATCCCGATGCGGGAACTGCGTGACTTCATCACCAAGCTACGGGAAGACTACGGGGTCCCGTATCCACTCGCGCATGAGCGGCCGTTCGCCAACCAAGGGCAACTCGTGACGGTCTCCCGTGCGCAGGAAGAGGTTGGTCTCGATCCAGAGTTCTGCCTGGTTGCGGAGGTCAGCGGACAGTACGTGCTGACCGGCCCGTCGTCGTCGTTCCTAGCTCGTGTCACCTGGGAGGGCGGCGTCGTCGCCGAGTGGCGTCCCCACGAGGACAACCGTTCCAGGGTGCGGATACGACCCGACGTGCGGTTCGGCCGTCCTTCGGTAGGCGGGATCAGCACCGAGGTCCTATGGGAGCAGGTCGACGCCGGCGCGACCGTGGCGGAGGTCGCGGAGGACTTCGGGATCACCATCGCTGATGTGCGGTGGGCGGTCAGCTACGAGAACGGCGCTCGTGCAGCGTGAGTCAGCGCCGGCCGCCGCCGCTGCCGTGCGGTTCTATATCGACGCGGACTTGCTGGGCCTGGCCAAGCTGCTGGTCCAGGTCCGCAACGATGTCACCTACCCGGGAGACCCGGGCGGCGAGCTGTACCGCAAGAAGCGCCCGCCGTGCCCGGTCGCGAGCCCAGCGGTAAAGGACGTCGAGTGGCTCCCGGTGGTATGCCGAAACAAGTGGCTGATCATCACCCGTGACTGGCACATCAACGACCACCGTCAGGAGATCGCCGCGGTCCGCGATCATGGCGCCCGCATGGTCACCCTCGCCAGCAAGGAAGCCAACTCGAAGTTCGCGCAGCTTGAGCTGTTCATGTGCCGGTGGCGCACCATCGAGGCGCTGCTTGAGCAGCCTGGTCCGTTCGTCTACGAGGCGACCCGGACCACGCTTAAGCCGGTGCCCCTCGGCAGTGGCAGGCGCTGACCTACGACGCCAAGGGACAGCTATATCGCGGCGCCGATGCCGCCGAGTAGCACGAACAGGGACGCCGCCGAGATCGCGCCGAGGACGAAACCCGCGACTGCCAACGGACCGAACAGCCGGGCCTTGCCGAGCAGGCTCATGATGCCCAGGCAGGCGATCAGGACGGCGAAGGCGATGGATGTGTTGCTGTGCATGACTATCCTCCCGATCGATATGCGGTCTCCCGGATGTCGGTGATGAACATGTGGCCCGGTGCGTGCGTGATGGCGAACGGAACGTCGGACCCGGCGAGCGCGGCCTGCGGGGTGACGCCGCACGCCCAGAACACCGGGATCTCGCCCGACCGCAGCGCCACCGGTTCGCCGTAGTCCGGTGCGGCGAGGTCGGCGATACCGAGCGCTTCCGGCGCACCCACATGGATGGGCGCGCCGTGCACCGCGGGCACTTGCGCGGTCACCTGGACGGCCGTGGCCACCAGTTCGGCGGGCACCGGGCGCATCGAGACGACCAGTGGGCCGCGGAGTCCGCCCGCCGGGCGGCACAGCCGGTTCGTGCGGTACATCGGCACGACCGTGCCCTGCTCGACGTGCCGCAGCGGGACGCCCGCGGCGGTGAGCGCGGCCTCGAAGGTGAAGCTGCACCCGATCAGGAAGCTCACCAGGTCTGTCCGCCAGACGTCGGCGACGTCGGTGGGTTCGGCGACCAGCGCGCCGTTGCGCCAGACGCGGTAGCGGGGGAGGTCGGTGCGCAGGTCGGCGTCGGCGAGCGGCGTTCGCCAGGCGCCCTCGTCGGTGACGTCGAGCAGTGGGCACGGTTTCGGGTTGCGCTGGGCGAAAAGCAGCATGTCGTAGGCGTGCTCGCGGGGCAGCGCGACCAAGTTTGCCTGGGCGAACCCGTTGGCCCAACCCGACGTCGAGGTGATCGTGCCGGACCGGAACGCCGCCCGGGCCGCATGTGGATCGTCCATTTGGTACCTCCATTCAGGACAGTTCACGGCCGCGGGTCTCCGGCAGGCCGAACAGGGACACGAAGGCCAGCGCGTAGGCAAGGGCGCCGAACGACATCGCGCCGCCGATGCCGTACCGCGCGGCCAGAAAGCCGATGGCGGCGGGGAAGAACGCGCCGACCGCGCGACCGATGTTGTAGGTGAAACCCGGGCCCGCCCCGCGCGCCCGGCTCGGGTACAGCTCGGCGAGGAACGCGCCGAACCCGCTGAAGATCGCCGACGAGCAGAACCCGAGCGGGAAGCCCAGGTACATCACATAGCCGCCCGCGGACGCGGGAAGCTGCGTGTAGAGCAGCACGAGCGCGGCGCTGAGCACGGCGAAGAGCCGGAAAGTGTTCTTGCGCCCCAACCGGTCGGCGAAGTAGCCGCCGGTGAGGTAGCCCAGGAACGCGCCGGTGATCAGGAAGGCCAGGTACCCGCCCGTGCCGATCACGGTGAGACCCCGCTCCTTGCTCAGGAACGCGGGCAGCCACGTCGCCAGTGTGTAGTAGCCGCCCTGGCAGCCGGTGGCGAGCAGGGACGCGAACACCGTGGTGCGCAACAGATCCCGGCGGAAGATCGCCCGCAGTGAGCCGCGCGCCTCCTGCCTGTGCTCGGTGAACACGGGTGCGTCCTCGATGCCGCGCCGCAGGTAGACGACGAGCAGGGCGGGCAACGCGCCGGTGACGAACAGGACGCGCCAGGCCAGGTCGGGCTCCATCAGGCTGAACACCAGCGTGTAGGTGAGCACGGCCAGACCCCAGCCCACGGCCCAGGAACTCTGGATGACCGCGATCACTCGACCCCGGTGTCGCGCGGAGGTGTGCTCGGCGACCAGGATCGCGCCGGTCGCCCATTCGCCGCCGAAGCCGAGGCCCTGCAGCGCGCGGAAGGCAAGCAGCGTCTCGTAGTTCTGCGCCAGCCCGCACAGCGCCGTGAACAGCGCGTACGTGACGACGGTGATCATCAGGGTGCGCACCCGGCCGATCCGGTCGGCCAGCACGCCCGCGATCACACCGCCCACCGCCGAGAACACCAGCGTGGTGGTGGACAACAGGCCGGTCTGGCCGGTGCTCAGCCCGAACGTCGCGGCGATGGCGGCGAGGCTGAGCGGAAGCACCCAGAAGTCGTAGGAGTCCAGGCCGAAGCCGAGGAAGGCGCCGACGAATGCCTTGCGGCCCTTCGCGGGCAGCTCCCGAAACCAGGTGAGCCTGCCGTCGGTCCGCGGGACTGTGCTGCTGCTCATGACATACCCCGTTCGGTCGATGACCCATCGTAGTGTTCAGTGTGAGGATTGTTGAACAATATGACAATGGTCCGATCGGACGATTACTGTTCAGGTACCTACGACGTGGTGGAGGCCCCCGTGGCTGCGGCGGAGATCGTCGGTCGGCTCACCGAACTCGTCCGGGAGCGGCGGCGGGAGCGCAGCAGCGCCGCCGAAGTGGCCGCCGCCGCCCTGCGCGACCTGATCATGGAGGGCGCGCTTGCCCCGGGCAGCCGGGTGTCCGAGGAGGCGTTCATGGCGCCCCTTGAGGTCTCCCGCAACACCCTGCGCGAGGCGTTCCGGCTGCTCACGCACGAGAAGCTGCTCGTACACAAGCTCAACCGCGGCGTCTTCGTCCGCAGCCTCGACGCCGCGGACGTGGTCGACCTGTTCCTGGTCCGCCGCATGATCGAATGCGCCGCCCTCACCCTCGCCGACGACGTGGGCATCGCCCGCATGGCGGACGCCGTCGAACGCGGCGAACGGGCGGCCGCTGACGGTCAGTGGGTCGATGTGGGCACCGCCAACATCCGGTTCCACCAGGCCATCGCCGCCCTCGCGGGCAGCCCCCGCGTCGACGAACTGATGCGTCAGGTCGCCGCCGAACTTCGCCTGGGCTTCCACGACATGGGCGATCCGCGGTCATTCCACGAGGGTTACCTGGTCCGCAACCGGGAGATCGTCCGCACCCTGCTGGCGGGCGAGGTCACCGCCGCCGAAGACCTCTTGCGCGCCTACCTCGCCGACGCCGAAACCGAAATGCTCGCCGCCTTCCGCACCCGCCCGATCACTCCTACCCTGGCTATGCCCTGACGCCCGGCCTCGGCTGCCCTGACGGGCTCTTCCTGGCCCCATCGCGGCTAGGCAACGGTCGACACGGCACGCGAGCCATCCCCGCCTGTCCACATCCACGCCAACCATCCACAGAATTTGCCACCCCCTCCCCACCAGCCATTCCACCGATAGACTGGCGCAGGGCCGAGCCCCCAGTGGACGGGTGGGGGTTGTAGTTAGGGGTGGCGGCGAAAATGGGTCCGGGCGCGGGGGGTGTGTAGCGGGCGGGGTGGGCAATGGCACGCCGGGTTGGCTGTTGGCGCGTGGGCGGGGGGCATCTGATCGCAGTAGGGTCGATGACTGTGCGGATGATGGGATGTCCCCGGTGACGGTCTGGGAAGCGATCGGTGTCGTGCTGGCCGGGGTGTTCGCGGGCGGCATCAACACGGTCGTCGGCTCCGGCACCCTGGTCACCTTCCCTGTCCTGCTCGCCGTCGGCTATCCGCCGGTTGTCGCGAACGTGTCCAACACGCTGGGATTGGTTCCCGGGTCGGTGACGGGCGCGATCGGCTACCGGCGCGAGCTGGTCGGGCAGCGTGCGCGGCTGCTGCGGCTGGGTGCGGCATCCGTGACCGGCGGTGCGGTCGGCGCCGTGCTGCTCCTGGTGTTGCCGCCGGGGGCGTTCGAGACGATCGTGCCTGTCCTGATCGTGTTGGCGCTGGTCCTTGTCGTGGCGCAGCCGTGGTTGTCGCGCAAGCTCGACGAGCGGCAGGCCGAGCGACACCTGCACGGCGGTCTCGCGCTGTTCTCCGGTGTGTTCGTCACCGGCGTCTACGGCGGCTACTTCGGCGCCGCGCAGGGCGTGTTGCTGCTCGCGCTGATGGGGATTCTCATGGACGAGACCCTGCAACGGATCAACGCGGTCAAGAACGTTCTCGCCGCTGTCGTCAACCTCGCCTCCGGCATCATCTTCGTCTTCGTGGCCGAGGTGGCCTGGCTCGCCGTCGCGCTGATCGCGGGTGGGGCGATCGTCGGCGGCCTGCTCGGCGCGAAGGTCGGGCGCAAGCTGTCCCCGGCCGTGCTGCGGGGCGTGATCGTGGTTGTCGGCGTCGCGGCGATTGTGCAGTTGTTGGCGCGGTGAACCGGCTTACCTGGGGAACGACAAGGCGGCGGCCAGGAACGTGTCGTTCTCCTCGGGCGTGCCGACGGTGACCCGGGCGCCGTCGCCGACGAACGCGCGCACCACGACCTTGTGCGACAGACAGTGCTCGTTGAACTCGGCGGTCCGCGCACCCAGCGGCAGCCACACGAAGTTCGCCTGCGTCACCGGCACGTCGTAGCCCGCATCGACCAGTGCCGCGCGCACCCGGCCGCGCTCGGCCACGATGTCGCGGCAGCGCGCGAACAGCTCGTCCTCCGCGTCCAGCGACGCCAGCGCCGCGACCTGCGCGAGCGCGTTGACCCCGAACGGTACGAACACCCGGCGCGTCACGTCGGCGACCGCCTCGGACGCGACCAGGTAGCCCACGCGCAGCCCCGCGAGGCCGTACGCCTTGGAGAACGTTCGCAGCACGGCCACGTTGTCCCGCCCGCGCGCCCACAGTTCCTTGGCCACCTCGACGCCGTCCGGCACGTCCGCGTCGTCCACGAACTCCCGATACGCCTCATCGATCACCACGAGCACGTCCGCGGGCACCGCGTCGACGAAGCGCTCGATCTCCGCCTTGGTGAGCGCCGTGCCGGTCGGGTTGTTGGGCGTGCACACGAACACCAGCCGGGTCTTCGAGGTGACCGCCGCGATCATGGCGTCCAGGTCGAGCGCGTGCGCCTCGGTCAGCGGCACGCGCACCTGACCGGCGCCGACGACCTGCGTGATGATCGGGTACGCCTCGAACGAGCGCCAGCCGAACATGACCTCGTCCTCGGCGGTGCACGTGGCCTGCACGAGCTGCTGGCACAGGGTCACCGACCCGCAGCCGACGGACACCTGGTCCTCGGTGACGCCAAGCTTGCGCGCCAACCGCGCCACCAGTTCGCCCGCGCCGCTGTCCGGGTAGCGGTTGATCCGGGCGGCGGCCTCGGCGATCGCGCCGACCACACTGGGCAGCGGGCCGAGGGAGACCTCGTTGCTGGCCAGCTTGATCGCCCCGGGGACGCTCTTGCCCGGCACGTAACCGGGCAGCGAGTCCAGATCGGCGCGGATACGCACGCTCATCGAAAACTCCTCGTCGTCACAGGGGGCCGCTTGCGTCGAACCTATCTTCCGCCGAGGCGGTGCCGACGCCTGAGCGGTCGATCACGTTGACTGCGGTTCACCCTCGCATGGTTGGGTGTGGCATGGCTCAGACACGCACAGAGGACTTCCGGCTCGACGACGGCCGTGCGCTGCGCCTCACTTTCGCCGAACCGGACGGGGTCACCCGGGGCGGGCTCGTCGTGCTGCACGAAGCGCGGGGGATCACGGACGCGGTGCGCGGCATGGTGACGGGTCTGGCGGCCGAGGGCTGGCTTGTCGTCGTTCCACATCTGTACGCGGGTGAGGCGGGCTCCACCGAAGTCGACCACCACGAGGCCCGCGACAAGGTCAGCGAGCTGTCAGGCGACTCCGTGCTCGCCGCCACCGACATCGCCTTCGCCTGGCTGGCGGGCTACGAGGTCGCCGCCGACCGCATCGGCGTCATCGGGTTCGAACTCGGCGGCGCGGTTGCGCTCGTCGTGGCCGCGCGCCGCGACATCGGGGCCGCGGTCACCGTGGCGGGTGGCGGCATCCTGGAACCGCTGTCCGACGGCCTCCCCGCGCTGGTCGAGGTCGCGGGCGAGCTGCGCTGCCCGTGGCTAGGCCTCTACCGCGAGGAGGGCGACGACATCTCCGCCGAGCAGGTCGAGAAGCTGCGCGAGGCGGCCAGCGCGGCCAACATCGCCTCCGACGTCGTCCGGTTCCCGTTCGAGTCGGGCGCGTCCGAGGCGTGGCAGCGCGCGCTGAACTGGTTCGACGCCCACCTGCGCTGATGATCACCACGCTGACCGAGCCGGAGTTCGACCTCGTCTGGGAGCGGCTGGGCCTGGGCGAGCGGCCGTACCCGCTCGACGTGCCGAGCTTCGGGGAGACCCTGGACGAGCGCGCCGAACTGCTTGCCCAGGTGCTGGACAGCCTGGCCGCCAAGGGTTGTTACGACGGCCGCGACCTCGACCGGCGCTTCGAGGACCAGCTCCTGCTGCTCGCGCGGCACGAGGTCAGCGTCGACGGGCTGCTCGCGGTCGGCGAGAACCTGCGCGTGCTGGGCGCGGCGCGCGGCGGGCGCGGCGTGCTGGCCGTGCAGTCCGGCGGGGAGATCCGGGTCGGCCCGGTGCCGAGCGAGCGGGTCGTGGCCGAGATCATAGCGCTGGTGCCGGACGCGGAACCCGGGCCTGGCGGACCGCTCTCACTGCCCAAGGCGGTGTTCCACGAAGCGGTGGATGCCTTCGCGCGCAACGGTTTCGCCGGGTTGGAGCTGGCGCTCAACCAGGGCGGCGTCCGCGGCCGCGACATGCGGACCGTGGCCACGCTGGTGTCCAGCTCACGCCACGGCGGCGGCCAGCTCGCCGCGAACAGCCTCGACCGGGTCGGCAGACGCAGCCGCACCGACGTGCTCAACTGGTTCGACACCGAGGCTGGCCGCTACCTGTCCTACCCGGAGCGCCAGGACCGGCTCACCTTCACCCCGGCCGACTCCGCCCGGCTGGCCCAGCGGCTGCGCGAGCTGGTCACCTCGGTCACCGCCTGACGGGGCTCCCAGCGGAACCCCGTCCGGCGACAGTCAGACCGCCACGGCCATCTCGACCACGTCGGCGCCCACGACCAAGTCGGGCTCGGTCTTCGCGCGGACCTCGTCGACGGTCACGCCCGGCGCCAGCTCCCGCAGGATCAGGCCGTCGGCGGTGATGTCGATGACCGCGAGGTCGGTGATGATCCGCTGCGCCACCCGCAGCCCGGTGTAGGGCAGTGAGCACTCGTTGACGATCTTGTGGCTGCCGTCCCTGGCCACGTGTTCCATGAGCACCACGACGTGCTTGGCGCCGTGCACCAAGTCCATCGCGCCGCCCATGCCCTTGACCATCTTGCCGGGGATCATCCAGTTCGCGATGTCGCCGACCTTGGACACCTGCATGGCGCCCAGGATCGCGGCGTCCACCTTGCCGCCCCGGATCATCCCGAACGACAACGCCGAGTCGAAGATCGACGCGCCCCGGCGCAGGGTCACCGTCTCCTTGCCCGCGTTGATCAGGTCGGCGTCCTCCTCGCCCTCCCACGGGTAGGCGCCCACGCCGAGCAGCCCGTTCTCGGACTGCAGCACGATCTCCACGTCGTCGGGCACGTAGTTCGGCACCAGGGTCGGCAGGCCGATGCCGAGGTTGACGTACGAGCCGTCGGTCAGCTCCGCCGCGGCGCGCGCGGCCATCTGCTCACGGGTCAGTGCCATGGGTTCAGCCCTCCTGCTTCGCGCGGACGGTGCGGCGCTCGATTCGCTTGTCCGCGGCCTGCTCCGCGGTCAGCGGCACCACGCGCTGCACGAAGATGCCGGGCAGGTGGACCTCGTTGGGCGCCAGCTCGCCGGTCTCGACCAGGGTTTCGACCTCGGCGATGGTGATCCGGCCCGACATGGCGCACAGCGGGTTGAAGTTCTGCGCGGAGTCGCGGAACACGAGGTTGCCGTGCCGGTCGCCCTTCCACGCGCGGATCAGGCCGAAGTCGCAGACGATGGCGCGCTCCAGCACGTAGTCGAGCCCGTCGAACTCGCGGACCTCCTTGGGCGGGGAGGCCACCACGACGTTGCCCGCGTCGTCGTAGCGCCACGGCACACCGCCGTCGGCGACCTGCGTGCCCACGCCCGTGCGGGTGTAGAAGGCGGGGATGCCCGCGCCGCCCGCGCGCAGCCGCTCGGCCAGCGTGCCCTGCGGGGTCAGCTCCACTTCCAGCTCGCCGGAGAGGTACTGCCGGGCGAATTCCTTGTTCTCGCCGACATAGGAGCTCGTCATCCGCGCGATGCGCTTCTCGCGCAGCAGCAGCCCGAGCCCCCAGTCGTCGACGCCGCAGTTGTTGGACGCCACGTCCAGCCCGGTGACCCCGCTGGCGAGCAGGGCCTGGATCAGCACGCTCGGAATCCCGCACAGCCCGAAGCCGCCGACGGCCAGGCTGGCGTTGTCCGGGATGTCGGCGACCGCGTCGGCGGCGCTGTGGACGACTTTGTCCATGTGTGGCCCTCCTTCTGGGTGTGGCAAAGGCGAGCCTAGCGGGGCGGAGCCGGGTGCAGATGTGTTCGTGATCGCCACAACTGACGGCGTCGGGATGTCCGGTGACACCGGGGCGGACGTTGCCCAAACCGCCGCGAACTTCGCGCACGACCGGGCCGTGGCGGCAGCGGCGTCGGTGAGGTCATGTGATCCTGATCTGCCCGGTCGCCCGCGATCTCCCGCGTGTCGCCGCTGCGGCTCCGGGCGACTACGGCGGACGCCCACCAGCGGTTTTGCCCGCACCGCACTGCTTGGCGGGGGGCGTTTTGCCTGGCGGACCGCGGCCTGTGTAGTCTGATCGCCGAGCGGCCTGGGGCCCCGGGAGGCTTCGCCTAGTCTGGTCTATGGCGCCGCACTGCTAATGCGGTTGGGGTTAACCGCCCCTCCCGGGTTCAAATCCCGGAGCCTCCGCACTACACCCGGTCCGCCGGGTGACAACTGAACATGCGCCCGTAGCTCAATGGATAGAGCACTTGACTACGGATCAAGAGGTTAGGGGTTCGAATCCCTTCGGGCGCGCGGTATTCGCAGGTCACGGCCCTGTCCTCGATTGAGGACAGGGCCGTGACCGCGTTTGCGGCGGCGCCCGGTTCGTATCGTGATCCGCGAAAGTGATTCTTCCTCTCGCCGGTATTCGCGGCTTGTGCACAAATGGCCACGTGGTCGAGTTGTCCACACCTGGACGTGGTTGTCGGCCGGAGATTTTATTGTGGCTGTGGAGGCTCGGGTCTGCGCGGTCTGGGGTTCTCGGTTCGTCCCCAGGGTGATCCACAGGTCTGTGGATCACCCGAGTGAGACGAGGGTCGTGCCGTCGTCGGCGGGGAGGTTCGGTTCCGCGACGGCGAAGACGTGGGCGGTGATCAGCTCGGCGGCGTTCGGCGTGGTGAGGAACGCCGTGTCCGCCGCGTCACGGCCGGTGGCGATCCGCACGAACGACGGCCGAGGGGCGAGGCGGGTCGCGTCGAAGACGTACCAGTGGTCGCCGATGGCCGCTTCGAAGACGGCGTGGAAGTCCATCGGGAACAGGCCCGGCGCGTAGACGGACACGAAGCGCGCCGGGATGTCGAGGGCGCGGCACAGGGCGATGCAGACGTGCGCGTAGTCCCGGCAGACGCCTTCGGCGGTCAGCAAGGTGTCCACGGCGTCGTCGGTCGGCCCGCTCGAACCGCCCACATAGGACAGATACCCGGTCGCGTACGCCACGATGGCACGCACCTGGTCGGCAGGCGCGCGGGTGTCGCCGAAGGTGCGCACCGCGAAGCCGCCGAGCCGGTCCGACGGGCAGAAGCGACTCGGCCGCAGGTAGGTGATCCGATCGGCGGCGGTGACCGGGTTGCGGCCGTGGCTGTAGCGGTGGGTGGCCGCGTAGCCGACAGTGACCTCGCCCGCGTCGGCACCGATGACGTGCACCCGCGTGCCGTGCGGGAAGTCGACGGTGCGCACGGAACCGGCGTGGCGCAGCGTCTCGGCCTGCACCCCGTGCGCCACGGCGATCGAGAACACCAGGTCGCCGGGGGTGCTCAGCCGCACACCCAACTCCACCTCGATCCGACAAGTCTCGACCATCACCCCATGATCTGTGACAGCTTCGGCTTACGCCGGGCCAACTCGACACCGTGCCGTTCCGGTGATCGGTGATCGGTGATCGGTGGTGGCTGGTGGCTGGTCCTTTCGTTCTGGTGGTCCGGCGGAGGGGTGCTGGGATGCGGCGGCGTTGTGCGGGTGGTGGCGGGTGGATGGGGGTTGATGGGTATGGCCACGGGGTCTTTGGGCGGTGCCGAAGTTGGATGGGCTGCCCGAGGGTGGATGGGTGGGCAGAGGTTGGATGGGTGGAAAGAGGATGTGGGGCAGAGGTTGGAGGAGTGCTGTCAGCGAAGCCGCGGGTGCTGTATGTGACTGACCTGGCCTATCCCGCCGCGGGTAGGCGGTATGGGGATGAGGACATCGCGCTGGCCGGGCGGTTGCGCGACGAATTCACCGTGGTGCTTTGCCATCCGCTGGACGCCTTGGCGGTGATGGACGGGTTCGATGTGACCGTGGTCCGCAACAGCGGGCCGGTTGTGCACTACCGCGAGGGCTACGAGCTGTTCCGGGCGCATGCTCTCGCGGGCGGGCACAAGGTCTTCAACGAACTCACCGGCAGCGCGGACATGGTCGGCAAGCGGTACCTGGTCGACCTGTGCCGTGCCGGCTACCCCGTCATCCCCACCGTCGACGACCCCGCCGACCTCGGGCGGCTGCCCGTGGTCGCCGAGTACGTCGTGAAGCCCAAGTTCGGGTCCGACTCGATCGGGCTCACGATGGTGGCGCGCAACCACCTGGCCGCCACGTCTCTCGTTGACATGTTGGTGCAGCCGCGGGTGGACTTCGAATACGAAGTCTCGTTCTATTTCGTGGACGACTCCTTTCAGTACGCGTTGTACGCCCCCGATCCCGGACATCGGTGGCGGTTGGTGCCTTACCGGCCATCGGCGGCCGATCTCGGGTTCGCTCGACGCTTCGTCGAGTGGAATGGGATCCGCCATGGGATACAGCGGATCGATGCTTGCCGCACCCGGCAGGGAGAACTGCTGCTGGTCGAGGTCGAGGACCTCAATCCCTTTCTGTCGCTGGAGGTGCTCGACGGCGACACCCGCGCTCGGTTCGAGCGGGCGGTTGCCGACGCGCTGCACCGGTTGCTCCGAGAGGGTGCGGGCTGAGCGGGCCTTGTGTCCTTTGTGGACTGTCTAGTCGGGAATCACGGCAGCGTCCCGGCCGACCAGTTCGGCTGTCTCCTGGGTGAGGAGCCTGCCCGCGACGTCCGGGTCGCAGCCGACTCGGGCGAGGCGGGCACGGATGGCCGCGGGTGAGCGCTCCCGGGCGGCGGCCAGTTCGCGGATAGCCGAAGTGGCCGGGGTATGGGTCGCGAGGGTGAGCCACTCCACCCGCAACGCCGTGTCCTGTTCGGACGTCCACGGCGCGTGCGAGTTGCCCACTCGGCGGCGGACTCGTCTGCCCTCGAAGGTCGAGATGGCCGTCAGCGCCTGTTGCATCAGCTTCGCTGTCTCCGTCGCGCCGCCCGCGGGCAGACGCAGCGTGCCCTCGGCGACGATGCTGCCCGCGTCGTCGGCCCCGACGAGGTCGAGGCCGAGGTCGCCGCCATCCTGGGCGGCGATTGTCAGCGCGTAGGTGATGTCGCGGAGCTTGCTGGTGTATTCCATGGTGAATGTCATGGAGGGGACGGTACGGGGGAGACGGGGGTACGCGGGGAAACTATCCACAGGGGTCAGATGGACCGGTGGCGGCGGCCGATCCGGTCGTGCTTGGACTCGGGAAACGGCTCTTCGGCAGGCTCCAGGTCGGTGCGCTCACGTTCTTCGCGCAGGATGGTCGACACCGTGTGATCCGCCCGTCGCAGCCGCCAGCCGACGAAGGTCATGACGATCGCCGTGGTGGCGATCCACAGTGCAGTTACCATCCCGGGATCACTCGCTTCACCTGTTACCCCTGCGCCAGGCAGGTACCACCAAGGTTCCCATTCCATGCGCCCACGTGCAGGTGATTCGTGGATGGGGGGCGTAATTGCGCCCTAACAGAGCAACGGGTTACGCCTCTGGGTGACCGGATTCAGGCGGCTACTTGGCGGGTTCGCACGGCAGCTCGACGCCGATGGCTTCCTCGGGCGTCGGGTGGGGTTGACCGCCGTGGTGGTCGCGCGGGAGCGTCTCGCGGGCGGGCAGCCAGACCATCGCCGCGACCAGTGCCAGCGCCCCGGTCACCACGAACGAGGCGCCGAAGGAGATCTGGTCGGCGAGCAGACCGGCGATGATCGGACCCAGGATCGCGCCCACGTCGGCAGCCATCTGGAAGGTGGCGAGCACCTGCCCGCCGCGCGCCTTGGCGCCGATGACATCGGCCACCGCGGCCTGCTGCGGCGGTGTGAGCAGGCCGGAACCGAGTCCGGTGACGGCGGTCGCGATCAGGAACTCCGGCACCGATTGGGTGAATCCGACCCAGCTCATGCCGCCCGCCGACACCAGCAGGCCCAACAGGATCGGCGGCTTGCGCCCCCAGCGATCGGAGATCCGCCCGGACATCAGCAGCGTGGCCACGTTGCCCGCGGCGAACACCGCCAGCGCGGTGCCCGCGAACGCGTCCTCGCGCTGCAGCACCTCGGTGATGAACAGCGGCACCAGCGAGACCCGGACGCCGAAGACCGCCCATCCGTTGGCGAAGCTCGACACCAGAGCGGCGCGGTAGCCGCTGTTGCGCAGGGCTGACCGCAGCGGGAAAACTGGTCCGCCGTCCTCACCCGCGGGCGCGATCAGGGTGGACCGCCGCAGGAACAGCCAGACGAGGGCGATGGCGACCAACAGCGATCCGGCGTAGACCAGGAACGGCGCGCGCAGCGAGATCGCGATCAGGCCCCCGCCTGCCAGTGGACCAGCCACGTTGCCGAGCAGGAAGCTGGTGCCCCACAGCCCCGACGCGCGGCCACGCAGCGTGGCTGGGGCGAGGTGGACGAGCAAGGCGATACCCGAAACGGTGAACATCGTGGAGCCGGTGCCCGCGAGCGCGCGCAACGCGACGAGCTGCCAGTACTCGTCGACGAAGGCGCACGCGCCGGTGGTGACCGCGACGATGAGCAACCCGGTCAGGTAGACCCAGCGTTCCCCGAGTCGGGTGACGAGGCGGCCGCTGACCGGGGCGAACAGGAGCCGGGCCATCGCGAACGCGCTGACCACGAACGACGCGGCGGTGACGCTGACGTCGAAACTTCGGGCGAACGTGGGCAGTGCGGGCGCCACGAGGCCGAACCCGATCGCGATCACGAAGTTCGCGGCCACCAGGACCCATACTTCGCGTGGAAGGGTGTCGGGCGTCCGCGGTGTCGTGACCGGTGCCGCACTCACCCGTGACCCCTCCAGAAAGTTGTTAGCCAAGCGAACTATAAGGGTCGTCAACCCGATCGGGTCAACCAGCGACACAACCCGTGAATTCCGGGTACCTGAGGGTCGCCACGTTGAGTTGAACAAAGGAACGCCGATGTCTGAGCCGCTCGACACCGTCGAGGTCACCGCTGTGCTCGCCAAGCTGGCCGAGGCCGAGCGCGACGCGCGCGACCTGACCACCGACGAGACCTACCGGCTGGGCCAGGCCGCAGGCTTGGAACTCGCGCAGCGGATTGTGCGTGAGCTGGCCGGCCTGCCGGTGGAGGCAGACTCCGACCGCACCTGAGCCGTCTGCCGACGTCGCGTCGGCGGAACGCGGCTATCCTGGCGCCGAACAGCACGACCGCGATTCCGCGCACGCACGCGGTCGGCCTGTCTGGGCGACTCGCCGAGCAGGTCGCGGGCCGGACGGGTCGGCCGGTGGCGTGGCAGGTGTCGGGCTGGATCGGGGCGAACGCGCGGGTCACCAGGGTCGAACTCGCGCAGGCGCTGGATCCCGCCGACGTCGGCCGGTGCCCGGGACGCGCTCGACGAACCTGCACCGCCAGGTCAGGTCCGTGCCGCCCGCTTCGCGGGGTACCAGGGTGATCTCGCCGCGGTAGTCCTTGATCGGCGCCGGGGAGCGCAGCGCGTGGACGTGCCTGCGGTCCTGCTCGTACTCCAGGGTCTCCTCGCGCAGCAGGAACGGCTTGCGCGCTCGACCGTGGGCTACCTCCCGGGGGCTGTGGACAGATTCATCGTGACATCCCGATCTCCGCGTAATCTCACGGTATGACCACTGGGGACGACATCTTGACCCTCGCCGACGAGCTGCTCGCGCTGAGATTCGCCGACGAACCGCTCGGCGCCACGCTCTACGGCGTGCCCGGATACGACGACCGCCTGGGCGATCCGTCCGAGCAGGCCGAGCAGGTCGTGCGCGCCGAGGCCCTCGACATCGCCGCGCGCGCCGACGCGCTGAGCGGACTGTCCGGGCAGGACGTCATCACCGCCAAGGTGGTCGCGCAGCAGGCCCGCGCGGCCGTCGACCGGATCGACTCCCGGATGATCGAGTACACGGTCACCGACCTCTTCGTCGGGCCTGCCGCCGGGCTGCTGGCGTATCTGCCGATGGTCGTGCTGCCCGACGCCGAGCGTGGCCGGTCGTACCTGAGCAGGCTGCGCGCCGTACCGGCCTATCTGGACGCTGTCGCCGCCCGGCACCGCGCGGGGGTGGCGGTGGGGCGGGTGCCCGTCCGCAGGCTGCTGGACGCGGCCGTCGCACAGCTCGACCGCTACCTCGACGCGGATACTCCCGACCCGCTGCTCGCCCAGCGGCTCGCGGGCGAGGACGACGGGTTCGCCGCCGAGCGGGCGAGCGTCGTCGCCGACCTGGTCCGTCCGGCATTCGCGCGGTACCGCGCCGCCCTGGTCGACATCGCGCCGCACGCCCGGCCGGACGAGCGGCCCGGCCTCTGCGCGCTGCCCGGGGGTGACGCGGCCTACGCCGCGTTGTCGCGGGTGCACACCACCACCGACCGCACCCCGGAAGCCCTGCACCAGACCGGTCTGGACATCATCGCCGCGCTGCGCGAGGAGTACGCGGAGCTCGGTGCTCGGGTGTTCGGCACCAGCGACCAGGCGGAGGTCTTCGCTCGGCTCATCGCCGACCCGGCGCTGCGCTGGAACGACGGCGACGAGCTGATCGCGCACGCCCGGGCCACGATCGACCGGGCCGAGGCCGAGGCGCCGAACTGGTTCGGCACCCTGCCCGGCCAGCGCTGCCTGGTGGAGCCGGTGCCCGAGGTGGACGCGGCGGGCGCGCCTGCCGCGTACTACATGCAGCCCTCGCTCGACGGCCTGCGCCCCGGTGTCTACTACGCCAACACCGACCGCGCCCACGAGCGCGACCGGTTTCTGTCCGAGGTCACCGCGTTCCACGAGGCCGTGCCCGGCCACCACTTCCAGCTCACCATCGCCCTGGAGCTGACCGACCTGCCTCTGGTGCGCAGGCTCGCCGACGTCAACGCGTACTCCGAGGGCTGGGGCCTCTACACCGAACGCCTGGCCGAGGAGATGGGCCTCTACTCCGACGACGTGGCCCGCTTCGGCATGCTCGCCATGGACTCGATGCGTGCCGGGCGGCTGGTGGTCGACACCGGCCTGCACGCCAAGGGCTGGACCCGCGAACAGGCCGTGACCTACTTACGCGAGAACACGCCGCTGTCCGCGCTGGAGATCGGCCGCGAGGTCGACCGCTACATCGCCTTCCCCGGCCAGGCGCTGTCCTACATGGTCGGCAGGCTGGAGCTCCAACGCATCCGGTCCGCCGCCGAGGCCCGGCTCGGCGACCGGTTCGACATTCGCGCCTTCCACGACCAGGTGCTGTGCAACGGCGCGCTGCCGCTCACGGTGCTGGAGGAGGTGATCGCCGATTGGGCAGGCTGACACACGGCGCGGACGTGGCGGCGGAGGGCGGGCTTCGACGCGACGGGCGGTGAGCGGCGCGATCTCGGCCACCCGCCGACCTCGCGTCAAGGTCGACCCAGCGGTGCCCAGAGTCGGCCCACATCCAGCGGGGTCGAGAGCGGTGGTGATTGAGGCTCAGCGGACGCGGGCGCTCGACAGCACGGACTGGACGGTCGACTCGGGGAGAACCTTCGGGCTGGGCGGGCCGCCGCCCAGGTCGTTGGTGACCACGAGCAGGGCTATCCCGCTCGGGTTGTCCGCGGTCGCGTTGTCCAGGTCGACCGCCAGTACGGCGACCTCGCCCGCGCTGGCCTCGCAGTCAGGCTTGGTGGGGTTGGGCGTGACCTTCGCGCTCACCAGCACGGCTTTCTTGCCGCCGATCTCGCTGGCGCGCGCGGTTGGCGCGCCGAGTTGCGACGACGGGTAGAAGTTCGCGGCGAACGCCTTGGCGAACGTGGTGGCCGTCTGCTCCGGGTCGAGCACCTTGTCCTTGGTGTTCTGCACGGCCGCGCTCACCGCGAAGGTGCGGGTGTAGCCCTTGCCGCCGCACTGGTAGGCGCCGTAGACGGCGGCGCCGGTGAAGTCGACGTCGAGCACCTTGACCTTGGCGGCGGGTTCGGGCTGCCAGTCGGCGGGTACCCGGTAGTCCAGCCGGGCGGCCGCGTTCTCGATGGTGCGGCCGTCGGCCGGGCCGGTCGAGGGCAGGCTGGACCGGGTGGTGCTCGGCCGCGTGCTCGGTGGGCCGCTGGGCTTGCGGCTGGGCGCGGCTGAACTCGTCGGGGCGGCTGTCGGGTCCGGGGTACCGCCGTTCCGGTTGACCAGCACGATTGTGATCACGGTTCCGACAATGACCACGATGGCGATGATGCTGAGGATCGCGGGCAGTTTCGACGGGCCACCGGGCGCCCGGGGCGCGTCGAATCCGCCCGGGTGTACGGGTGCCGTCGAATGGCTTGGCGCATAGCGATCCCGCTGCTGGTCCCAACTCCCGGAACCGTCGTCACCCTGCCATCCCGTCACGCGGGCGACGATAGCTCGGCCCGCGCCTTGTCGTGGGCCTTTCGAGTGATAACAGGGGGGACCTCCGCGTCGATTGAGTAGACAACCTACGGATCCGTCACCCCGAGGAGTGACTCGATTTGGCCATTGAGTAGAGTCCGGCCTCGCTGGGTGGCGGGTGATCATTTCCCCAATCGGGGCGAGTTGATCTATTGGCCGCCTGGTGGCGGCGGGCTCTGGAGAATCCACGCCGCATCCAGGTCTCAGGGGATCGACGTTCGGACCATTCGAAGGAGTGTCAATGGGCAGTCGCTGGAACCTCGGCCGCGCGGGCGCCGCGCTCGCCGCCGCAACGGTCATGGTCTCGATGGCGGCACTGCCCGCCTCGGCCGAGGCCGCGCGCGGCAGGCTGACCGACGCCAAAACCGAGGGCGTCTCGGTCAACATCGTCGGCAAGTCCGACTCGCTACAGGCTTCGCTGCTGCACCTGAAGCTGAGTGACGGCACGGTGCTGAAGATGTACTGCGTCGAGATCAACGTCGGCGCCAGCCGCGACCAGGACATGGTCGAGGTGGCGTGGGACTCCTACCCCAACGACGACTCGCCGTTCAACGACAACCGGGGCAAGATCAACTGGGTGCTGCACCACGGCTTCCCGTCGACCTCGCTGAAGACCCTCAACGACCTCGACCTGGCGTGGGGCGAGGACGGGCTCGAAGAGCACGAGGCCATCTCCGCGACGCAGGCCGCCGTGTGGCACTTCAGTGACGACGTCGACCTCAACCTCGACAACCCGTCCACCCGCGCGGACGCCAACGACGACATCCGCGCGCTCTACAAGTACCTGGTCGACAACGCCAAGGACGACAAGGAGCAGCCGACCCCCGCGCTGGAGATCAACCCGGCCGAGGTCGACGGCGAGGCGGGCAAGCTCGTCGGTCCGTTCAAGGTGACCACCAACGGCACCATCACCAAGCTGACCGCGGACCTGCCCGACGGCGTCGAGGTCACCGACGGCCAGGGCAACGTGCTGACCGCCGACAAGATCAAGAACGGCACCGAGGTCTTCCTCAAGGTCCCGGCGGACGCCGAGGCGGGCGAGGGCGGCTTCAAGCTGTCGGTCGAGTCCAAGCTGGACACCGGTCGGCTGTTCGTCGGCGAGGACTACGTCAAGAACCCGGCGCAGTCGCTGATCGTGGCCGAGTCGGAGAACGCCAAGCTCGACGCCGAGGCGAAGGGCTCGTGGACGGTCACGCCGACCACGCCGCCGACCACCACCACCCCGCCTGCCACGACGGTCCCCCCGACGACCACCACCACCGTGGCGCCCGCGCCGCAGCCCAAGAACGACCTGCCGGACACCGGCGCGTCGATCCTGCTGCCGGTGCTGATCGGTCTCGGTCTGGTGGGCGCCGGTGCCGGTGCCCTGATCTACCAGCGCCGCCGCAAGTCGGCGTAACGCAACGCACGGCGAACACCCTCCCGGCAGCGGCCGGGAGGGTGTTCGCCGTTTCGGTACTAACGTCGTACCGGTGAGCGAATCGCCGGACCTCGCCGCGCCGCACTGGCTGCGGCAACTGCTGACGCAGAAACCGGTGCCGATCCCGTGGAAGCGCGCGGCTCGGGCGGCGCTCGCCATCGCCGGGCCCATCGCGGTGGGCATGGTCGCGGGCCGGATCGACCTCGGCGTGCTGGTCTCCATTGGAGCCCTCT
This sequence comes from Actinokineospora sp., assembly GCF_052390155.1. Lineage (NCBI taxonomy): Bacteria > Bacillati > Actinomycetota > Actinomycetes > Pseudonocardiales > Pseudonocardiaceae > Actinokineospora > Actinokineospora sp. The sequence continues at coordinate 59,311 of NZ_JBQTHF010000034.1, forward strand.
GCGTCACCTTCGCCGATACCGCAGGCCCCTACCGCTACCGGGCCCAGCGCACCGGCTGGGCGGCCGTCGCGGGCTCGCTCGGCTACCTCTGCGGCAACCTTGTCGGTGGCCAGGGGGCGCTCACCGGGATCGTCCTAGTTCTTGTCGCGGGGGTGTCCGCGCTGGTCAGCGCCAGCGGAAGCACCGCGTCCCTGGCCGGGCTGCAACTCCTCGTGTTCGCGGTGCTCGGCTCGGGCCAGGCCGCCGACCCGGGGCTCGCGGCGGGCTGTTTCGTCGCGGGCGCGGCGTTCGCCTGGGTGCTCGCGCTCGCGGCGTGGCCGGTGCGCGGTGCCGCCGTGGAGCGGGCCGCGGTGGCCGCGGTCTACGACGAACTCGCCGCGATGCTCGTCGCGGGCGGCACCGTCCGCGCCCGGCACGCCCGCCGCAGGCTGACCGACGCCCTCAACAGCGCCTATGACGCCCTGCTCGACGCCCGGTCGCGGCTCGCGGGCCGCGACCGGGCCTACCGCAGGCTCTTCGTGCTGCTCACCGAGACCACGCCCGTGGTCGAGGCGGCGGTAGCGCTGGTCAACGCGCGCCGAACGCCGCCGCCGGAGTTCGTGGCGTACCTGGCCGACGCGGCTGACCGCATCCGGGCCCGCGAGCCGTTGCCGGTGCCGCCCGACCCGCCCGCCGACGACCGCGCGGTCGCCCTGCTGCACGCCGGGCTGGCCGCGGTCGCCGAGTTCCGCCGCGGCGACGCCGACACCGATGCCCGGCCCGACGAGGACCGGGTGAGCCCGCGCGAACGGGTGCGCGGCTGGCGGGACACGGTCATCGCGGGCCGGGTGACCTGGCTGCTGGTGCTGCGGCTGATGCTGTGCGTCGGGCTCGCCGTGCTGCTGGGCGCGTTGCTGCCGCTGGAGCACTCGTTCTGGGTCGCGCTGACCGTGGCGATCGTGCTCAAGCCCGACTTCGGCTCGGTGTTCGGCCGCGCCGTGCTGCGCGGGCTCGGCACCGCGGCCGGGGTGCTGCTCGGCGCGGGTGTGCTCGCCATCGACCCGCCCGGCTGGGGCCTCGTGCTCCTGGTCACCGTCACGGCGGCGGCGCTGCCCATCGGGCAGGTGCGCAACTACGGCATGTTCAGCACCTTCGTCACGCCGCTGGTCATCGTGCAGCTCGACCTGGCCAACGCGGGCGACTGGAACCTCGTCACCGCCCGGCTGCTCGACACCGCCCTGGGCTGCGCGATCGTGCTGGTGTTCGGCTATCTGCTCTGGCCTGGCAGCAGACGGCCCAGGGTCGGCGCCGGTCTCGCCGCCGCGCTCGACCAGGTGGCCGACTACCTCGAACTGGCTCTCGCGGAGTCGCCGCGCGGCCGGTCGGCGCTGCGCCGCGACGCCTACCGGGCCCTGTCCGACCTGCGTACGGCGTTCCAGCAGTCGCTGGTCGAGCCGTCCGCGGCCGGTCGACAGGCCGCCGCGTGGTGGCCTGTCATCGTCGGCCTGGAGAGGCTCACCGACGCGGTGACCGGTGTCGCGGTGGCCATCGAGCGCGGGGCGGCGCCGGTCGACCCGGACGACGTGGGCGCGCTCGCCGCGGCGGTGCGCGAGGCGGCTGACGCCGTGCGGGGCGAGCGGGCCCCGCGGCGCACCCCGCTGCCCGACACCGAACGGCTGGAACGGCTCGTCGCGGAGCTGACAGCGGTGCACGCGACGCTGCGCGGGCCGGACCTCGGTGGCCGCCCCGGTCGCAGGCTGCTCACCCGGGGGCTGCGGCGCGCCGCCGCCAGGTCGCGCGGTTCGGCTAACTGAGTAAGTTCGGCGGGTGGGAACACGAGGTCGTGTTGGGTACCCTGCGTCAGGGCCCCGCCGGCCTCTCGGAGTGCGAAGGAGCACCATGGGAATCGACTTCAACGAGCTGAAGAACAAGGCCGAGGGCCTCGTCGAGCAGCACGGGGACAAGATCGAGGAAGGCGTCGAGAAGGCGGGCGAGTTCGCCAAGAGCAAGTTCGGCCACGCCGACACCGTCGACAAGGTCGTGGACAAGATCCAGGACCTGATTCCCGGCGAGCACGGCGACAAGGCCGCCGAGAACACCCAGGGCAACCAAGCGTGAGTTCTGGTCACCAGGGCGCGGAGCGGGTCCTTCCTGACGGGGGGACCCGCTCCGCTGCCGCCCGCAAACCGAGCGTCTGCACCTGGCAGGGCACCGCGCCGCCGACCCTGGAGTCGGTTCGCATACTGGTGTCCGACGCCCGGCTGCGCGCGTCGGGCAGGCTGATCGCCGCCGCCGACGCCGAGGCGGGCGTCGAGGCGTTCAGCGCGTCGTTCGAGGCGTCGGTGGACAAGGGCGAGGAGGCCGGGCGGCTGCTGCTGCGCACCACCACGGCGGCCGAGGAGCGGCAGATCTCGCTCAGCCGGTCCGCCGACGGCACCTGGCTGGTCGACCACGGCCACAGTTCCCGCCGCGACGAGTACGGCGGCTCGGTCACCGTCGACGTGGCAGGCGCGGTCACCTTCAACACCCTGCCGATCCGGCGCCTCGGTCTGCACCGCAAGCCGGGCGAAGTCGTGCTGCCCGTCGTGTACATCACGATGCCCGACCTGACGGTCACCCTGGTCAGCCAGACCTACCGCACGGTCTCGATCGACGAGCGGGGCGCGGTCATCGCGTTCGGCCAGGACGAGTTCACCGCCGACATCGTCGTCGACACCGACGGCATCGTCGTCGACTACCCCGGCATCGCCCGCCGCGTCTGAGTGCTAGCCAATGGTGAACGGTGCGTAGGCCACCGCGAACGCCGCCCGGGGGTCCACCCCGATCGCCTTGATCTCGATCGTGTGCTGCCCTGGTCGCAGGCCGGTCGTGTTCACCGCGAGCCGCCAGGTGCCCGCGACGCCCGGCCCGTCGACCACCGTCGGGATGCCCGCGATCCGCTCGCCGTCGAGGCGCACCTCCATCCCGGCCAGCCCGGCGAGTTCGCCGCCGAGCCGCTGGCCTGCGGGCCCGTCGGCTCGCACCTCCAACACCAGTCGCCCGCGCGGCACCTCGGCGTCGTTCGGGATCGGCTTGCCCGACGCGTCCAGGAACCGCGCGCCCGGACGGGCCAGCGCGGGTCGGATCTGAAAGAGCGGGATGTCGGTGCCGCTGCCCGCCGCGGGCGATACCCCGCCCGGCGGCGCGGTCAGTTCGATCGACGCGCTGATCAACCGCGTCGTCGCCTGACCCCGCTGGAACGGCCCGCGCACCCGCAACGGCAGGGTCTTGCCGTCGGGTCCGAGCACCAGCGCCTCGGCGGGCAGGTCCGCGACGATCGGGTAGCGCACGCCGCGGGTCAGCGGCTGACCGACGACCGCGGGGCGCGTGGCGTACTTGCTCCCCCCGACCTCCACGGTGAACAGGTCGTCCAGCGCGGGCGGGTTGTCCGGCCCGTTTTGCGGTACCAGGGTGATCCGCAGTTGACCGCCCACAGTTCCCTGCACTCGCGCGCCATCGGCGGAGGTGACGATGCCCGAACCTGCCACGTGCACCACCCGCCCGGTATCCAGTGCGGGCGGCGGCACGAACACTGGCGGCGCGGTCGGCGCGCCGGTGAACGCGACCAGGTCGACCGCCGCGTACAAGCCGCCGCTGCTCGCGGCGAACCCGAGCAGCGCGGTTGCCTCCCGCCAAGCGGGCACCACGTCGCCGCCGCCCACGACCTGTCCGTCGCGCAGCACCCGCACCCCGTCGGTGCGCAGCACGACCTCCCAGCGGACGGAGACACCGATGTTCGCGGTCGGCGCGGGGTCCACGCTGATGGCCGTGCCGAGCCTGGGGGTGCCCGGCGCGACGAGCACCTGGACCGTCGTGGTGGTTTCCTGACCCGCGACCCGCACGCGCACGGTGCCTGGTGGCAGTGCCGGGTCGTCCTGCGCCAGCCCCGGCCGGTCTGGCCGGGGTGGGCCGTTCGGCGAGCCGTCGATCAGGTCGGCAGGCCCGGGTACCAGGTCGATCAGCAGCTCGCCGGTCTGTCCAGGTTGGTCGGTCTCCACCACGACTCGGCCCAGCTCACCGTCCACAGCGGACTCCAGCAACCGCAGCGGGGCCCGTGACCGCAGCGCCACCGGCTCGGTTCCGCACTGCGCGCTGATGACCATCCGCCTGCCGTTCTCGCCGTCGCCGCGGGTCGCGCGGGCGCAGTCCGACGCACTCGACAGCCGCCACCGTTCGGGGTCGGGCACCACGCGGCCGATGAACCGGTCGGCGAACGACCACGCGGGCTCGTTCGCCGAGAGTTTGGGCGTGCCGCGGGTCTTCACCGGCAGCGAGCGCTGCCCGAAAGCGTTGACCGTGCGGATCTCGATCTCGTACTCGGCTTCGTTCTCCAGCGCGTCGAGCTGCGCGGCGGGTTGCGCCACCAACCGGACCCGGTCGAGCTGCCCGGCCCGGCCCCACCGGATCTCGTAGCCTGCCGCCCCCACCGGTTCGGGCGGGCCCCAGCCGACCTGCAACCGCTGCGGCCCCGGCCGGACCTCGACCTTCGCGGGCTGTGCGGGCGGGTTGACCGGAGTCGGGATCACCACGCCATCGCCCGCGAACTCCCGCACGGTCGTCTGCGGCGGCGGCGCGGGGCGCGGGGCGGTCTCACCGGGCTTCTCCGGCGTGCGCAGCACCACGATCGCGCCGCCGATCACCACCAGGCCGACGGCGACCACGGCGATCCGCCGCGCGAGGCCGCCGCGTCGCCGCGGAACGGTGGGCGGTTCGTCCGGCTCAGGGTGATCCACCGGCCCAACGTAGGGCCGTTGCGACAGCGGTCACAGATTCGTTGCCGACCCGATACCTGCCTCGGACACCGGCACCTCGGCGAGCGCGTAGTCGCCCGCGAAGCCGACGACGTGTCCGCCCTGGGTGCCGATCAGCCGCAGTTCTTCGAGCGCGTCCCGGCCGCCGAGGTCGACCGTCGCCTGGGTCCGCTCGGCCACCCGGTGCTCGTCGAACAGGGTGCGGCCGCGATGACCCGCGACCACGGTCGCGCGCAGCGCCCCGGTCGAGGCCAGCGCGCCGCGGGCCGCGCCGAGCCTGCCGAGCGCGTCGTCCACCGCGGGCAGCAGCGCGTCGCGGTTGCCCTCGCACATGGCCAGCACCAGCTCCGGCCGGGTCCCGGCGACCCGCGTGCCGTCGCCGAACGAACCCGCCGCCAGCGCCAACGCCAGCGGACCGCCGTCCGCCCCGCACGCGGCGAGCACCGCCGCCAGCACGTGCGGCAGGTGCGAGATCCGGGCCACCGCCGCGTCGTGCTCGGCCGACGTCGTCGGCACCACCCGCGCGCCGCAGTCGATCGCCAGGTCGGCGGCCGCCCGCCAGGCGTCGAGCCCGGTGTCCTCGTCGGCCACCACCACCCACGCGGCGTCGCGGAACAGCTCCGCCGAGCCCATCGTCCAGCCGGACACCGAGCGGCCCGCCATCGGGTGGCCGCCCGCGAACCGGGTCTCCGGCGCGTACCGGGACACCGAGTCGGCCACCGGCCCCTTCACGCTCACCACGTCGGTCAGCAGGCAGGTCGGCGCCAGCTCGGCCACCTGACGCAGCACCTCGTCGACCGCGGGCAGCGGGACGGCCACCACCACCAGCGCGTCCCGCTCGGCGGCCCGACACAAGGCCGCGTCGACCGACTCCGCCACGTCGAACCCGTCGCCACCAGCCGTTTCGGCGTCCCGCGCCGATCCGGTGGCGCCCCAGGCCGGTCTGCCCGCGGCCACCGCCGCGCGCAGCACCGAGCCGCCGATGAGCCCCAAGCCGATCACGCATACCGGTCGCATGGCCGGACAATAGCCGGCGGGCGCGCCGCTCAGCGCAGGGCGTCCAGGGCGAACGCCGCGTAGGTGGTGACGCCGTGGGCGAACGCGGACTCGTCGAAATGCACCCGGTTCGAGTGGTTCGGCGCCGCGTCGGCGGGCTCGACTCCCGGCGGGCAGGCGCCCAGGAACGCCATCGCGCCGGGCACGCGCTGCAACACGTAGGAGAAGTCCTCGGCTCCCATCAGCGGGTTCGGCATCACCGCGGCGTGCCGGGCGCCGAGCACCGTGCCCGCCAACTCGGTCACCCGGTCGGCCACGTCGGCGTCGTTGACCGTCACCGGGTAGCCCTCGTTCCGGGTGACCCGCACGGTGCAGCCGTGCGCCGCGCCCACGTGCTCACACACCTTCGGGATCTCGGCGAGCATGGTCTTGCGGGTCTGCTCGGACAGCGTCCGCAGTGTGCCCTCCAACTCGGCGGTCTCCGGGATGATGTTGGACGTGGTGCCCGCGGTGATCCGCGAGATCGTCACCACGGCCGGGTCGAACACGCTGATCCGCCGCGTCACCACTGTCTGCAGCGCACCGACCATCGCGGCGGCCGCGGGTACCGGGTCGACCGCGTCGGCGGGCATCGAGGCGTGTCCGCCCTTGCCTGTCACCAGCACGGTGAACGAGTCGGCGCTCGCCATGATCGGCCCGCGCCTGCAGCGGACCACGCCGGACGTCTCCTTCGAGGTGATGTGCAGCGCGAACGCCCGCTCGACCGGCGTGCCCGCGGCCTCCAGGATGCCTTCGTCCAGCATGAACTTGGCGCCGTGGTAGCCCTCTTCGCCAGGCTGGAACATGAACACGACCTTGCCCGCGAGCGCGTCGCGGCGCGCGCACAGCAGCCGCGCCGCCGAGACCAGCATCGCGGTGTGCGTGTCGTGACCGCAGGCGTGCATCGAGCCTGCCACCTCGGAGCTGAACGACAGCCCGGTGTCCTCCTGCAGGGGCAGCGCGTCCATGTCGCCGCGCAGCAGCACCGCCGGGCCGGGCTTGGCGCCGTCGAGCACCGCGACGACCGAACCGACCGCCTTGCCGCTGGACACCCGCAGGTCGAGACCGTCGAGCGCGTGCCGAACGGCCGCCTGGGTATGGGGCACCGCGAGGCCCTGCTCCGGGTTCTTGTGGAGCTGCCTGCGCAGCGACACCGTGCGTGGTTGCAGCGCCCGCGCCGCCTCGAACAGGCCGGTGAACCGAGGGTCGCCGGACTGTGCCTGCGAGGCCGTGCGCTGCGTTGTCATCTCTCGATAGTGTCACCGACCGCCGGTTTGGGGGACTGCTTCTTCCGGGTGACCCCCCGGCGGAATACGGTGTGTGCATGTCGGAGCAGGAGCCGGTCACGGGCTTCGGGGTTGCGGTCGTCCGGGAGGACGGCAAATGGCGTTGCGATCCGATGGACAGCACCGCGCTGCGCGAGTTGGACGCGGCGATCACCGAACTGCGCAAGACCCGGTCCACCGGCGCGGTGTTCGGTCTGCTGGCCATCGATGACGAGTTCTTCCTGGTGCTGCGGCCGAGTCCGGGCGGGGTGTCGCTGCTGCTCTCGGACAGCGCGGCGGCCCTCGACTACGACATCGCCGCCGACGCGCTCGACGTGCTGCGCGTCGACCTGCCCGAGGAGGACGACGAGGTGTGGCCGGAGGGCTCGCTCGACATCCTCGCCGACCTCGGCCTGCCCGCGCCCGAACTGCAGGTGATCATCGACGAGGTCGACCTGTACCCCGACGAGCAGTTGCAGATGATCGCCCAGCGGCTCGGCTTCGCCGACGAGTTCACCAAGCACCTCGACACCATCCTGCAGTGACGTCGGACGAGGACCTGGTGCGCGCCGCCATCGCGGTCGCCCGCCGGGCCGCGGCCACCGGCGACATCCCGATCGGCGCGCTCGTGGTCGGCCAGGACGGCACCGAACTCGCCGCCGCCTGCAACGCCCGCGAGGCGCTGCGCGACCCGACCGCCCACGCCGAGATTCTCGCGCTGCGACAGGCGGCACACACCCACGGTGACGGTTGGCGGCTGTCGGGCTGCACCCTGGTGGTGACGGTCGAGCCGTGCACCATGTGCGCGGGCGCGGCCGTCCTGGCCCGGGTCGACCGGGTCGTCTTCGGCGCCTGGGAGCCCAAGACCGGCGCAGTCGGTTCCCTCTGGGACGTCGTCCGAGACCGGCGCCTCGGCCACCGTCCTGAGGTCGTCGGCGGCGTCCTCGAATCCGAGTGTGCGGACCTGCTGACCGAATTCTTCGCGACCCGACGCGATATGTGACTCACGTCACCATTAGGTGTGATTAGGCCGAATGCGGGAAACCCCTGCGGTGAGGGGAGCAATTCCACCCAGGGAGGAGTGTCCGATGGGCGTTTTCGACAAGGCCAAGGACAAGGCCGAGCAGGTCATCGGTGAGGTCAAGGAGAAGCTTGGCCAGGCCACCGACAACAAGGACTTGGAGAACTCCGGCAAGGCCGACCAGGTCAGCGGCGAAGCCAAGGAAGCGGGCCACGACCTCCGCGACAAGGCGGCAGGCACCGTCCAGGACATCAAGGACAAGTTCAACAAGAACTGATCAGCAGGCCAGGCGACCACTCGCAGGCCGGCTCCACGAGTCCGCCACCGGGAACCCCCGGTGGCGGACTCGTCTGGTGTCACACCCGTTCGCCGCCCCCGCCAGCGGTTCTGTACTCTCTTCCGCGGTGGCGTGTCCGAGCGGCCGAAGGAGCGCGCCTCGAAAGCGCGTGACGGGCAACCCCCGTCCGTGGGTTCAAATCCCACCGCCACCGCTCGACTGGGCGACTCTTGCCTGCGGACTGCGCAGGCTGGGTCGCCCGGTTTTGTTTCCGGGGGTTCAACCCCCGGGCCCCGACCAGGGGGCGAGCCCCCTGGACCCCCCGCGACGTTCGTGCGGGGATTGGTGGGAGGGGCGAGTCCTGATGTCGTGTGGTGGCTGTTTTGGGACGTGGGGTGGGTGTTTGGGGCGTGTGGTGGGTGGTCTTGGGATATGAGGTGGCGTCACTCTGGCGAAGTAATGGTGGGTCGGGTTGTACCGATCTGTGCAGAGTGTTGCGTTGTGGTCTTTCATCGTTCACCCATCCGGGGAAAGATGCGGCCACCGTTCCAATGAGGAAGGAACTCCCCGTGAGCTCACCAGCGCGCCACCGGGTGGCGCTGCTCAGTGCGGCCGCGATGTCGATCGGCCTGGTCACCGCGACCGCACCGACCGCAGCAGCCGTACCGAGCACCGACGCCCTGCTCGCCGAGGTCTATGGCGGTGGCGGTAACTCCGGCGCCACGCTGACCTCCGACTTCATCGAACTGGCCAACGCGAGTGCGACACCCGTCAACCTCGCCGGGTGGAGCGTGCAGTACCTGCCCGGCTCCGCCAGTGCCAGCAGCCAGTGGCAGGTCACCCCGCTGACCGGCGCGCTCGGCGCCAACGGCCGCTACCTCGTCGCCGAAGCCGCGGGCGCGGGCGGCACCGTGCCGCTGCCCACCCCGGACGCGACCGGCTCGATCCCCATGTCCGCGACCGGCGGCACCGTCGCACTCGTGTCCGTCACCACCCCGCTGACCTGCAAGACCGTCGCCGACTGCGGCGCCGACACGCGCATCCGCGACCTGGTCGGCTACGGCACCAGCACCGTCGTCCGCGAAGGCACCCCGACGGCCAACACCGCCAACGCCACCTCGGCGGCCCGCGGCGCGCTCACCGACACCGACAACAACGCCACCGACTTCACCGTCGGCGCGCCGACACCCACCAACAGCAACGGCGACACCCCGGGCGGCGGCGGCCCGCCCCCGGTCGCCGCGCGGATCAACGAGATCCAGGGCAACACCCGACTGTCCACCTTCGACGGCCAGAAGGTCGTCACCACCGGCGTCGTCACCGCCGTGCGCGCGTTCGGCTCGGCCCGCGGCTTCTGGGTGCAGGACCCGACGCCCGACGCCGACCCGGCCACCAGTGAGGGCCTGTTCACCTTCACCGGCTCGACCACGCCGAACCTGCAGGTCGGCGACGCCGTCTCGGTCACCGGCACGGTCGACGAGTTCTACCCGGACGGCACCCCCGCCAGCTCGGTGCAGCAGTCGATCACTGAGCTGACCAGCGCCACCTGGGTGGTCAACTCCAGCGGCAACGCGGTGCCCGCGGCCGAGGTGCTCGGCCCGGACACCGTGCCCGCCGCCTACACCCCGAGCCCCGGCGGCAGCATCGAGCCGCTCGTGCTCGACCCGAGCGCGTACTCGCTGGACTTCTACGAGTCCCGCGAGGGCATGCGCGTGCAGGTCAACGACGCGCGCGTGGTCGGCGCCACCACCGACTTCAACGAGGTGTGGATCACCACCAAGCCCGACCAGAACCGGTCGCAGCGCGGCGGCACCGTCTACACCGGGTACGACCAGCAGAACAGCGGCAGGCTCCAGGTCCTCTCGCTGATCCCGTTCGCGCAGCGGCCCTTCCCCCAGGCCAACGTCGGCGACTCGCTCGCGGGCGCGACGGCGGGCCCGGTCGACTTCAGCCGCTTCGGCGGCTACGTGGTGCAGGCGACCGAGTTGGGCACGCTGGTGTCCGGCGGTCTGCAGCCGGAGGCCACCCGCGCGGAGCGCAACTTCGAGCTGTCGGTCGCGACGTACAACGTCGAGAACCTGTCCGCACGGGACACCCAGGCGAAGATCGACCGGCTCGCCGCGGCGGTCGTGAACAACCTCGCGACGCCGGACATCCTGTCCCTGGAGGAGATCCAGGACAACACGGGGCCGACCAACGACGGTGTCGTCGCCGCCGACCAGACCCTGCAGCGGTTCGCCGACGCGATCGTCGCCGCGGGCGGCCCGCGCTACCAGTGGCGCCAGATCGACCCGGTGAACGGCCTCGACGGCGGTCAGCCGGGCGGCAACATCCGGGTGGTTTTCCTGTTCAACCCGGCCCGGGTGTCCTTTGTGGACCGTCCGGGCGGTGACTCCGGCACAGCGGTGCAGGTCGTCCGCGGCCGGTTCCCGTTCCAGGCCAAGCTGTCGGTCTCGCCCGGTCGCATCGAGCCGGCGAACACGGCGTGGAACAACAGCCGCAAGCCGCTGGTCGGCGAGTTCACCTTCCGCGGACACCCGGTGTTCGTGATCGCCAACCACTTCAACTCCAAGGGCGGCGACCAGCCGCTGAGCGGGCGCAACCAGCCGCCGAACCGCACCTCCGAGGTGCAGCGCGGTGAGCAGGCCGCGCTGGTGAACGAGTTCGTCAAGCAGGTGCTGCGGATCGACCTGCTGGCGAACGTGGTGGCGTTGGGCGACTTCAACGACTACCAGTTCTCCCCGGCCATCGCCCGCCTCACCGACGGCGGCGCGCTGCGCACGCTGATCAACACGCTCCCGGTGACCGAGCGCTACAGCTACGTCTTCGAGGGCAACTCGCAGGTGCTCGACCACATCACGACCAGCCCGTTCATCCTGTTCCCGGACTACGACGTGGTGCACATCAACGCCGAGTTCGCCGACCAGGCGAGCGACCACGACCCGCAGGTCGTGCGCTTCATCCCGACCAGCATCCCCTGGCCGAACCGGTAGTTTCCGCTCCGCCACAGCGGGCCCGCGCCGGGAGGTGCGGGCCCGCTGTGCTGTCGGTGTCTAGGCTGGGGTCGCACCGTGCAGGGTTCGACCAGGTGAGAGGTGTGACCGATGAGCGACCGCCCCGCGCGACGCGACCCGTCGAGGTTGGTGGAGGCCCAGGGCTTCCGCGACTTCGTCCGGGACGACTGGGGCCCGGCGGACCGCGGGGTACGTGCGGTGCCCGGTGCGGCCGAGGCCGCCGCCGCCCACCGCGCGCGGCTGTCCGCGGCGTTTCCCGGCAGGCGGATCGCGGTGGCCGCGGGCCGCGCGCCCGTCCGGTCGAACGACGCCGACTACGAGTTCCGCGCCGACAGCGACTTCGCCTGGCTCACCGGCTGCTATGCCGAGGGCGCCGTCCTGGTGATGGCGCCGTGCGCGGGCGGCCACGACGCCGTGCTGCACCTGCGCGAACCCGCGGGCCCGGCCGAGGCCGACTTCTTCGCCAACGCCCGCGACGGCGAACTGTGGATCGGCGCCGCCCCCGGCCTCGTCGAGTGGGCCGACGCGCTCGGCATCGCCTGTCGGCCGCTGGAGGAGCTGTCCAAGTCGCTGCGCGGGCAACTGCCCGAGGTGTTGGCCGCCAAGGGGGTCGAGCCGTGGCTCGACGCGCTGGTCGGCGCGCACAGCACCGAGTTGCGCACCACGCTCGCCGAGTTGCGCCGGATCAAGGACGACTGGGAGATCACCCAGTTGCGCGCGGCCGTCTGCGCGACCGCACGCGGGTTCGCCGATGTCGCCCGCGAGTTGGACGAGGCCGTGCGCGGCGGCGGTGAGCGCTGGCTGCAGGGCACCTTCGATCGGCGCGCCCGCACGCTGGGCAACGGCCCCGGCTACACCTCGATCGTCGCCGCGGGCGAGCACGCCCCGGTGCTGCACTGGACCCGTTGCGACGGCGCCGTCTCCGAGGACGACCTGCTGCTGCTCGACGCCGGGGTCGAGGTCAGCACCCTCTACACCGCCGACGTCACCCGCACCTTCCCGGTGTCCGGCGAGTTCAGCGCCACCCAGCGCGGGGTGTACGACCTGGTGTACGAGGCCCACCTGGCGGGCATGGCCGAGGTGCGGCCCGGCCGGGAGTACAAGGCATTCCACGAGGCCGCGATGCGCGTGCTCGCCGAGGGCCTGCACGACTGGGGTCTGCTGCCCGGCTCGGTCGACAAGGCACTCGACCAGAACGGCCAGCACCACCGCCGCTACATCGTGTGCGGCGTGGGCCACTTCCTCGGCATGGACGTGCACGACTGCGCACGGGCGCGCGCCCAGACCTACCACGAAGGCGTGCTGGAGCCGGGCATGGCGCTCACCGTCGAGCCGGGCCTGTACTTCCACCCCAACGACCTGACCGTGCCGCCGGAGCTGCGCGGTATCGGCGTGCGCATCGAGGACGACCTCGTCGTCACCGCCGACGGCGCCGATGTCCTCTCCGATGGGCTGCCGATCACCGCGGACGGGATCGCCGAGTGGGTGCGCACCCAGCGCGGGTAACTCCGGCCGTCCACAGGGTGGCCCGCGTTTGTCGTACCCACGGTGCATCATGGCTCCATGCGAACATATGATCGAGAGACGAGGGGTTCGGCGGCTGTGCTGGCGGCACGGCTGACCGAGGCCGCGGCCGTGCTGGCCCGCGGCGACACCCGGTCGGCTCCGGCCTATGTGCGTGACGTCGCGGGCCACGGCCCGGAGCCCGCGGCCACCGCCGCGGCCGCGGCGCTGTCCCGCACGCTGGAGCTGCTCTGGCAGCGCGGTTGGCTCCCGGCCGATGTGGTGGCCGTCGCCCAGGGCCCGCTCGCCCGGCTGGCGGCCGACGCCGTCGCGCACCAGTGCGCGCGGTACCGGGTCGCGGAGTTGCACCCGCGCTGGCAGGCGCAGCTCGCCGAACTCGGCCGCACCCGGCCTGTCCTGCTGCCACCCGGGTCGCTGGTGGCGGCGTTGACCAGGGTGGTCGAGTTGATCGCCGTGCTCATGGTGCTGCCGCAGCTACCGCACCTGGTGCCTGCGCCAGGCGCGTCCGGCGTTGCCGCGCCCGAGGCCGCGGGCGTCGACCGCCGGGTGCTCAGTCGGGTCCGCGGCCTGCTGGCCAAGGCCGAGTCGACGCCGTTCCCGGCGGAGGCCGAGACCTTGTCGGCCAAGGCACAGGAACTCATGGCGCGCTACGCCTTCGAGCAGGCGGTCGTCGAGGCCGCCGACCACCGTCCGCAGGACGCGAGTGCCCGCCGCCTGTGGCTGACGGCGCCGTACCAGGGCCCGAAGGCGCAACTGGTCGACGCGGTCGCCTCCGCCAACCGCTGCCGCGCGGTGTTCTACGCCAAGCTCGGGTGCGTTGCCGTTGTCGGGCACGAGACGGACCTGGAGATCGTGGCGGTGCTGTCCGCGTCGCTGCATATCCAGGCGGCCCGGGCGTTGTCCCACGCCCCCTCGCGCGCCAAGGCGTACCGGCACGCCTTCCTGGTCGCCTACGCCCACCGCGTCGGCCAACGCCTGGACACCGCGGGCCACGACGCCGAGTCCGCCGACACCCGGCTGGTCCCCGTCCTGGCCGACCGCCGCCATGCCGTGGACGTGCGGTTCGAGGCCATGTTCCCCGGCATCCGAGTCCGCCGGTCCTCGGTCAGCAGCACCGCGGGCTGGGGCGCCGGCTTAGCCGCCGCCGACCAGGCCGATCTGCACACCCCCCGCCCCCGAGTAGCGAGCTGACGAATGGAGGAACCCCTGGACAGAGAATGGCCCTAGCCGCCACCCACTCACGCCCCGATTCCGCCCGGTCCGCACCCCGCCGCCTTCACGATCCCGACAACCGCCCGCTGATCCCCCGACTCGGTGGCCGTTGGCACGGATTGGCCCCACGGCATCCGACGAACGGCAGCCGCAGGCGGACGGTCGCCGCCCAGCCGGGTGGCGGTTGGCGTGGGGTTGGTCCCCACGGAATCCGACCGATGGCGGCTGCAGGCGGGTGGTCGCCGCCGGGCCGGGTGGCGGTTGGCGTGGGGTTGTCCCCGCGAATCCGATGGCGGCCGCTCGCGTCGGTCGCCGGTGAGTCGGGTGGCCGATGGCGTGGCGTGGGTTGGTCCCTACCCAACCTCGCCCGGCTCGCCACGGCGAGGAACTCGCACCGTGGACGACCCAGCCTTTGGTTACCCACCAATGTGAGGGCGAAGCCCGAGCGACCACGCTGGGTCAAAAGAGGACGCACCGTGGGGGGCGCGGGGGGGTCGGGCCCCCCCAAAAAAGGGAGGGGGCCCATTTACCGCACGGCCGGGACACCCACCGCCCCCCCCCAGCGGGGGATGGGGGGTTTGTACCCCC